>NZ_JALCZB010000023.1:0-62281 GCF_022690745.1 Anaeromyxobacter sp. SG64
CGGCTGGCGGGCGGCGCCGGGGGCGAGGAGGGCGCTGCCCGGGCGCTGCCGGCCGCGGCGCACGCCTCGACGGCCGCCGCGCTCGCCCCGCCCAGGTGGCGGCCCGGTCCGCTCGCCGCCGATCCGCACTTCCGCGCCGGCGTCCTCCTCCTGCGCATGGGGCTCACGCGCGACGCCGCCGCCGAGCTCACGGCCGTCGATCCCGAGCGCCTCACGGATCCCGACGCGCCGGACGCGGCGCTCATCGTGGCGGATCTCCTCGACCGCGCCGGCGACCACCGCAACGCCCACCAGCTCCTCCGCACCCGGGCGCGCGTCGCGCTCCGCCGGGCGCCCGCCGCCGAGAACCTCCGCGTCTGGCACATCGCCTACCCGCCGGCGTTCCGCGGCGACGTGCAGCGCTGGGCGCCGCCGGCCGGCGTCCCGGTCGATCTCCTCCAGGCGCTCATGCGGGAGGAGAGCGCGCTCGACCCCCACGCCGTCTCCCCGGTGGGCGCGATCGGGCTCACGCAGCTCATGCTCCCCACGGCGCGCGAGGTCGCGCGCCAGCTCAAGATCCGGCGGCCGTCCCGGGCCGACCTCATGAACGGCGCGCTGAACATCCGCATCGGCGCCCGCTACCTCGGCCAGCTGCTGCGCCGCTTCGACGGCCGCGTCGCGCTGGCGGTGGCCGCGTACAACGCGGGCGGCGCCGCGGTGAGCCGCTGGCTGGAGGCGCGCGGGGATCTCGAGCTCGACGAGTTCGTCGAGGAGATCCCGTTCGAGGAGACGCGCGGCTACGTGAAGCGCGTGCTGCGCTCGTACGCGGCCTACCGGCTGCTCTACGGCGGCGGCGGCCCCGCCGGCGGCCTGTTCCGTCTCGCCGGGCGCTGACGGGCACCCGGAGCGCCTTGCCGGACGGGTCCGGCTACGCCGAGCCGGGGCGGCAGCCCCGTCAGGCTGGCGGACAGGCGAGCGCCGGCGGACGTGCGGAGGTGGAGGCCGGGCGCTACTTTAAGCAGGATGCTCGACACCGGCGTGCTCGTCCTCAACCGGGTCTATCAGCCGGTCCACGTGACCTCGGTGCGGCGCGCCTTCACGCTCCTCTACCAGGGCGTGGCGAAGGCGATCGACGAGGAGTTCCAGCTCTTCGACTTCCCGAGCTGGAGCGCGCTCGCGGCGGCGCAGCACGACTCCATCGGGACGGTGAGCCGGCGCATCCGCGTGCCGCGGGTGATCGTGCTCCTCGCCTACGACCACCTGCCGAAGACCCGCGTCCGCTTCTCGCGCTTCAACATCTACGCGCGGGACGACAACACGTGCCAGTACTGCGGGCGGCGGTACCGCCGCGCGGAGCTGAACCTCGACCACGTCGTCCCCCGCTCCCGGGGCGGCTCGACGACGTGGGAGAACGTCGTCTGCTCGTGCGTCGCGTGCAACCTGCGCAAGGGCGGCCGCACGCCGGAGGAGGCCCGCATGCGCCTGCTCCACGCACCTACACGGCCGCGCTGGACCCCGGTCTTCCGCTCCGCCGCGCGGCGGGCGCTCTACCGTGAGTGGCGTCCGTTCCTCTCGCTCGCCGACGCAGCCTACTGGAACGCCGAGCTTTTGGAGTAGCGGGGCGCTTCGGCTAGGATGTGCCCGCGATGGGCGACGCCCCGACGCTCAAGCTGGTGAAGACCGTCCCGGAGCCGCGCCGCCACCCAGCGCCGGCCCCCGTTCGCGCGCGCCGTATCATCTCGGTGGGCGGCGGGAAGGGCGGCATCGGCAAGAGCCTCATCTCCGCGAACCTCGGCATCGCGCTCGCGCGGCGCGGCAAGAAGGTCGTGCTCGTGGACGCCGATCTCGGCGGCGCGAACCTGCACACCACGCTCGGCCTCGACGTGCCGAAGCGCACGCTCTCCGACTTCATCGACCGCAAGGTGGAGCGGATCGAGGACGTCATCACGCCGAGCGGCATCGAGAACCTCGGCCTCGTGTCCGGGGCGCTCGACGATCTCGACGTGGCGAACCCGCGCCACGCCCAGAAGATGCGGCTCCTGCGGCACGTGCAGCAGCTCGACGTGGACTACGCGATCCTCGACCTCGGCGCGGGGACGCACACGAACGTGCTCGACTTCTTCCTCGTGTCGGACCACGGCGTGCTGGTGCTCGTCCCCGAGCCTACCGCGGTGGAGAACGCGTACCGCTTCGTGAAGGCGGCGTTCTGGCGGCGGATGCGGACCGTCGCGCAGGTGTTCGGGTACGACGGGCTCCTGCGCTCGGTGATGGGCACGGGCACGTTCAAGAGCCCGGTGGAGCTCGTCGCCACGCTGGCGCAGCGCGATCCCGAGGCGGGGAGGAACCTGGCGCGGCAGCTCGCGGCGTTCCGCCCGCGGCTCGTGGTGAACCAGGCGCGCACCGCGCAGGACGCCGACGTCGGCAAGGCCGTGGTCGCGGCCTGGCGCAAGTACTTCGGGCTCGAGATGGACTACCTCGGGTTCATCCACTACGACGACGAGATGTGGCGCGCCGTCCGCGCGCGCCGGCCGCTCCTCGTCGAGCGGCCGGACGTACCGGCGGCACGGGCGTTCGCGGGGATCGCCGAGGGCCTCATCGCGCTCGACGTGGCGCGCCCCGGGGGCACGAAGTGAAGCCGCTCGCGCAGCAGACGCTCTACGAGATCCTGGAGGTCCCGGCCGACTCCACGCCGGGCGAGATCGAGGCCGCGTACGCCCGCGCGCGCGAGCTGTACGCGCCGGGATCGATCGTCACCTACTCGCTCATGGCGCCCGAGGACGCGGAGCTCCTCTCGGCGCGCCTCGACGAGGCGCGGGCGACGCTCCTCGATCCCGCGGCGCGCGCCCGCTACGACGTCCGCATCGGCGCGCCCACGGACCCGATCCCGAGCCCGTGGCCGCCCGCGATCCCCCCCGTCATCCCCGCGCTCACGCTCGCGCCGGCCGCGCGCGACCGGGATGACGATGAGGACGAGGCCGACGCCGCACCGCCCGCCGCCGTCCCCGCCGAGCCTTCGCGGCCGGCCGCCTGGGCCACCGCGGAGGCGCCGCGTCCGGCGCCCATCCGGCTCGACCGCGAGGTGGCGCCCACGCGCACACCTCCGCCCGTGCGCGCCCCGCTGCCCGCCCTCACGCCCGCTCCCGGCGCGCCGCCTCCGCCCGCGCGCGAGGCCGGGATCCCGGATGCCACCGCCTGGACGGGAGAGGTGCTCCGCCAGATCCGGGAGGCGCGCGGGATCTCCCTCCAGCTCATCTCCGAGCGGACCAAGGTCACGCGGCACCACATCGAGAACATCGAGGCGGACCGCTACTCGCTCTTGCCCGCGGCCGTCTACCTGCGCGGCATCCTGCTCGGCATCGCGCGTGAGCTCAGGCTCGACGGGCAGAAGGTCGCGCGGTCGTACCTGGAGCGGATGGCCGCAGCGGCCGGGACGAGCGGGCCGGCGCCGCGGCGGTAGCGTCCCCGCGCGCGGGTCCGTTCGTTGACCGACACCTGCGCGTCACGTACGATCTGCGCCCATGCCGCTCATCGACTCCGCCGAGGCCGCGATGCGCCTGGCCCGGGCCATCTGCTCGGACGTGTCGCTCTACAACGAGGAGAAGATCGTCCGCGGGATCGAGCAGGATCGCTTCTTCGACGTGCTCGAGGACGAGCTGGAGGAGGGGCGTGAGCTCTACCGCTCCCGCGTCTCGCCCGACCTGTACGCGCGCACGAACTTCTACGACCGCGCGATCGTGGACGTGATCCTGCGCTCGAAGGGCCACGTGAAGTCGCGGATCTGGTAGCCCGGGAGCCCGCGCATCGATCGCCGGATCGTCCTCGTCCCCGCCGAGCTCGCCGGCACGCGCCTCGACGTCGCCCTCGCGCGACTGCTGCCGGAGCTCTCCCGCGCTCGCGTGCAGCGCCTCGTCGAGGACGGCCGCGTCCGGATGGGCGAGCGGGCCGCCAAGGCGGCGGCGCGGCTCCGCGGCGGCGAGACCCTCGAGGTGGAGGTGCCGCCCCCGGAGCCCTCGCACCTCGTCGCCCAGGACCTGCCGCTCGCCGTGCTGTACGAGGACCGGGATCTCCTCGTGATCGACAAGGCCGCCGGCATGGTGGTCCACCCGGCCCGCGGCACGCCGCACTCCACGGTCGTGAACGCGCTGCTGCACCGCCTCGCCCGCGAGCCTCGGCCCGCGGCCGGCGAGGCGGGCTCCGCGAGCGGGCTCGACGAGGCGCGGCTTGGCCTCGTCCACCGGCTCGACAAGGACACCTCGGGCTGCCTCGTCGTCGCGAAGACCGCGGCCGCCCTCGCCGCGCTGCAGGCGCAGTTCAAGGGGAGGACCGTCGAGAAGCGCTACCTCGCGCTGTGCCACGGGGCGCTCGCCCCGGAGGGACGGCTCGACACGCCCTACGGACGGCACCCGCGCGATCGCACCCGCTACACGGGCCGGGGGGCTGGCGCGCGGCGCGCGGTCACCGAGTGGCGCGTCCGCGAGGCGTTCGCGTCGGGCGCGACGCTCGCCGAGGTGACGCTCCACACCGGCCGGACGCATCAGATCCGCGTGCACCTCGCCGAGGCGGGGCACCCGCTGCTCGCGGACGCAGCCTACGGAGGGACGCGGCGCGAGGCGCGGCTCCCGCCGGAGCACCCGGTGCGCCTCGCCGCGGAGGCGATCGGGCGCCAGGCGCTCCACGCCGAGCACCTCGCGTTCGAGCATCCGCGCACCGGGCGGCGCCTCGCGATCGAGGCGCCCCTCCCGCAGGACCTGGCGCGCGCGCTCGCGGTGCTCCGCGCCGCCCCCGCTGCGCCGCCCCGGCGCCGCTGAGTCACGGCCCCGCCGCCGTCGGCGGAGCGCCCGAGGCGACGCGGCACTGCTGGGCGTAGGCGTCGAGCTTCCCAGCGAGCGCACGCCGCGCGAGCGCGGGCGCGCGCTCGGGGAGCGCGTCGATCGCGCGCTGCTGGACCGGCATCGCCGCCGCGCACTGGCCGAGGTCGGAGAGCACGGCCGCGTAGCCGGCCAGGATCGGCGGGCTCCAGGGGGCGAGCTGGACGGCGCGCCGCGCCACCGGGAGCGCCTCGCCGGACCGCCCCTGCGCGAGCAGCTCGGCGGCGAGGTTGTGCAGCGCCGCCGCGTTCGCGGGGGCGAGCTCGGAGGCGCGCCGGAAGGCGTCCTCCCGCTCGGCGGCGGCCGCTGGACCGGCGAGCGAGATGGCGAGGAAGGTCCAGGCGCGCGGATCGAGCGGGTGCGCCTCCACCGCCGACCGTGCGAGCCGGACCGGGTCCTCGCGCCAGAGCGCCGCGCGGTACTGGAGCGCGATGGGGTGAGCGGGGTCCTCGGTGAGCGTCTCCTCGACCTCGGCGCGCAGGGCGTCCAGCCGCTTCGCGGGACCGTGCTGCCACAGCGCGAGGCGGATCGCGTGCACCTCCGGTGAGGGGATGCGCTGCTCGAAGTAGCCGATCGCGACGGGCACGGCGAGCTCGCGGGTCTGCGCCTCGAGGCGCCCCCGCGCGTGCGCGGCGAGCGCCGCGTCGAGCGCCTCGAGCCCGCCGGGCCGCGCCGGATCGTGCTCGGGGAACGCCGCGCGCCAGGCCGCGTCGGGGGGCTCGCCCGCGGCGAGCCGCCGCTGGAGCTCGGTGAACGCGTCGGGCCGGGCGGAGGCGAGGTAGTGGACGAGGAGCCAGCTCGCCGCGTACCAGTCGAGCACGTCCCGCTCGCCCGCGGTCCCATCCCAGGCGAGGAGCGACCGCGCCGGCACCGGAGCGCGCCTCGCCCGCGCCAGCCGCGCCGCGGGAGGAGCGCCGAGCTCCAGCACGCCGCCGGGGACGTCCACGCCGAGCGACTCCATCGAGACCGCGATGCCCTCGGCGAACCAGCGCGGCTGACGCAGGAACGCGCCCGAGAGGAAGTGGTGCGCGATCTCGTGCGCGAGGAGGGCGCGCTGGTCGGGGCGGAGCTCGCCGGAGAGCACGATCCGCGGCGGCCCGCCCTCGCTGCGCAGGTAGTAGCCCTCGGCGCCGTCCGGCGCGAAGGCGGCGTACTCGGCCGCGTTCCGGAACGCGATGACCTCCACGCGTCCCGGCGCGGGCCGTGCCACGGGGAGCGCCGCGGCGACCGCCGCGCGCATCCGCTCGAACCGCTCGACGAGGAGTGCCGCCCGACCGGCGTCGAGATCGGTGCGCAGGACGAAGTGGTCGCTCGCGAGCTCGCGCCACTCGGCGCCGCCGCGATCGGGGCAGCGGAACGGTCGAGCTCCGCCCATGCACGCGCCGAGGAGCGAGCCGAGGACGACGAGCGCGCCGAGGCGCAGCACGGACGGATCGTAACGCCGTGCCGGGGGGCCGCCGCAAGGAGGGGCGGGCGGGCGCCATCCGCCTCGAAGGAGCCGAGCCCCGGGCGAGCCCTCCGGGCCTCAGCCCGGCACGCGCGCGCCGGGGGGCAATTCGGGCGGGGGATCCGCGGGCTCGAGCGGCTCGGGCGCGCGCCGCATGCCCTGCCCGCGCGGCGCGTCCCAGCCGCGGAACTGCACCTCCAGCCGCAGCATCAAGGCGTACTCCCGCTCGCGGCCCCGCTCGGGTGTCCACGGCCAGGACACCTCGGGCTCGACCTCGAAGAACAGCCAGCGGCGGTAGACGTCGGTGCGGAAGCGGGTGCTCGCGCTGTAGCGGTCCACGCTCGGACGACCTCGGGTCGTCCCCTCCATCCCCACGCCGATCGACATGGCGACGGTGGGCGAGAAGGCTCGCAGCGCGGCGAGCCCGCTCGACCACTCCACGCCGCGGCTGCGCTGGGTGAGCCGCCCGGAGCCCGAGAGCCGCAGCAGCGCGTAGCGCCGGATGCCGCGCTCCAGTGCCGCGTCGAGCGAGGTCCCGAGGTGCGTGTCGGTCCGCCAGAAGCCGCTCGTCGCGACGCGCGTCAGGAACAGCGGACCCACGGGGATGGCCCAGCGGAGCCGCGCGCGGACGAACCCGCCCGGCGGCAGCTGGAGCAGGAACCCGGCGCCGAGGTCGCCGTGCGCGAGGAGCCCCTCCCAGACCCGCACCCGCAGCTCCGCGCCTCCCGTCCCGACCGCGTCGGTGGGCTCCTCGCCCTCGGAGGGGAGGAGCGCGGAGATGGCGTCGCGCGTCTGCCCCTCGACGACGAAGCGAAGCCGGTCGAGCACGCGGTTCATGCCCGGCAGGCGCAGATCGGCCCGCAGCCCCACCGTGTAGCTCGGCGGATGGCCCCGCCGGAGCTTGAGCTCGTTGCGCCAGCGAACGAACGACAGCGATCGCTCGGCCTCGAGCTCGGTCTCGTCCGAGAAGAAGCGGTCGAAGACGATGACGGGCGCGAGCATGCGCTCCGCGATGAAGGCATGGCTCGCGTCGAGCCAGTTGTCCCCGCCGGCGGGCCGCTCGCCAGGGGCGCCGGGTCCCTCGTCGGGCTGCGGGGGAGGCGCCCCCGGAGCCTCGGGAGCCTCCTTCGGCGGCAGCCTCGGCATGAACCAGGCGTTCGGGGCCGCGGGCTCGACCTGCGGGAGCGGAGACTCGAGCGCGGCGGGCGGCGGTACGGCGGGCACGAGCGGCGCCGCCCGAGCGGGCTGCTGCCGTCCCGGGCGGGCGCTCGCCCCGACGGGCGCGAGCGCGAGCGACGCAAGGGCGAGGAGGGGGCGCAGGCGGCGCAGCACGGTCGCCTGCACGTTAACCCGCGCGGGCGCCGTCGGACAGTGGAACACCCGCGCGTCACCCGCTGCCGGCCCCGCGCCGTGCGCCGCCGGCAGCAGGGACCGACCGTCCTACAGGAACAGGCGCGCGTACACCGAGACGAAGCGCTCGTCGCCGCGGCTGCGGTTCTCGGTGAGGACGTCGCGGGCGCGAGGGAACCGATCGAGCGGGAGGTACCCGGACGCGGTCGCGTTGTCCTCGCCGACGAGGTTCGAGAACATCACGTCGGCTCCGACGGTGATGTTGTGCACCGGGGTGAGCTCGACCCCGGCGTTCACCGGCCCCGCGACCTTCCGGTCGAAGCTGGACTGCTCGTTCAGCGGGTAGTCCAGGCCGATGTTCCCGAAGGCCGCGAGCCCCGGGAAGAGCTGGAGCTGGAGCCCGAGCGCGCCAGCGATGGCGTCCTTGAACGCCACGTCGCTGCGCTTGTTGAGGAACGACGTCCAGTCGGCGGCCGCGAGCAGCGCGAGGTTCGGGCCGAGGGTGGTCTTGTACTGGAGCCCCACCGCGCCCGTCCAGACGACGTCGCTGAACTCGAACGCCTGCACGCGGGCCTCGACCGCGGCCTGGTTGGAGGCGCCCGCCCGCAGCAGCCCGAGCCGGATGCGGCCTCCGACGTCGTCGTAGACCTTCCGGCAGTCGTTGCCGCTCTCGCCGAAGCACAGGCCGGTGGAGTGGAAGACGCCGACCTGGAGATCATCGGTCACGCCGAAGTCGAGGCTGGCGGGGATGCTCCAGTCCGGAACCCTGCCGTCGTTCGTGTTCGAGATCTCGATGCGGACCGGGACGCCGAGCTCGATGAGCCCGCGGGAGAGGGTGAGCGGCTGACGCACGAGCTCCTGCGTCGGATAGGAGTCCTTCGCGTACCGGGTGCCCGCTCCCTCGTCGAGCTGCGCGCGCGCGGGCGAGGCGGCGGCGAGCAGTACGACGACCCAGGCGACGACGAGGCGGAGAATCGCGTTCGGCTTCACGGCGTGCTCCCTTCTCCAAGGGTGACTGTCGACGGCCGTTCTATGAGGCGGCGGCGGCCGCGCTCGCAACGCCATCGAGTCGCACCCCGGCGGGCCCCGTCGAGCTGCCGTCACGGATCGTGACGCCCCGGCGGAGCCGATCGGAGCGAGCCCCCGCGCGGCTGCGCCTCGAGTCGGCGCATGACGCCCCGGGCTCGCAGAGAGCTCGCGTCGAGCTCGAAGCCCGCCTCTCGGAGCGCACGCTCCGTCTCCCGGTTCGGATGGCAGCCGCCCGTGATCACCGTCCACGCGGGCTGCACGCGATCCTGGATCGCGCCGATGAGGTGACCGCCGCGGACGTGCTCGATGGCGCGCAGCGTCCCTCCCGGCGCGAGCACGCGGCGCGCCTCGCCGAGCGCCAGGGGGACGTCGCGGACGCTGCACAGCACGAGGCCGGAGAGCACGGTGTCGAACGCGCCGTCGCGGAACGGCAGCGCCTCGGCGCGGGCGAGCACGAGCGGCACGTGCGGCGCTCTGCTGCGGGCCCGGGCGAGGTTCGCGCGGTGGGGATCGACCGCGACGGCGGCGCCGCGAGGCAGGAGGGGCAGGTTCCGGCCAGTGCCGGTGCCGAGATCGAGCGTCCGGCCGCGGGCGCCGCCGGCGAGCCACTCACGCCACCGGCCGAGCCGGCCGCGCTCGAGGAGGGCGAGGCCGAGATCGTACAGCCAGGGGATCTGCTCGAGGCCTCGCATCACGGCTCCTTCCCGCCGCGCGGCGGCGTCAGTCGAGGTAGCCCTGCGCCTGGAGCCGGAAGAGCTGGGCATAGCGGCCGCCGCGCGCCACGAGCTCACGGTGCGTGCCGAGCTCCTCGAGCCGTCCGCCGTGGAGCACGGCGATCCGGTCCGCGATGCGGACCGTGGAGAACCGGTGCGAGATGACGATGGCGGTCCGGTCCGCCGAGAGCTCCTTGAAGCGCTGGAACAGCTCGTGCTCGGCCTCGGCGTCGATGGCGGCGGTCGGCTCGTCGAGCACGAGGACCTCGGCGTCCTCGCGCATGAAGGCGCGCGCCACCGCGAGCTTCTGCCACTGGCCGGAGGAGATCTCGTGGCCGGACTCGAACCAGCCGCCGAGGACGGTGTCGTAGCCGTCCGGCAGCGCCTCCACCAGCGCGGCGGCGCCGCCCCGCCGGGCCGCCTCGGAGACCCGGGCGCGGTCCCCGACGAAGGCGGGGTTGCCGAGGCCGATGTTCTCCGCGGCGGTGAACTGATAGCGCACGAAGTCCTGGAACACGGCGCCGATCCGCTGGCGCAGATCGGCGGGGTCCATGTCGCGCAGGTCCACCCCGCCGTAGCGGATCTCGCCCTCGGTCGGATCGTAGAGCCGGAGGAGCAGCTTCACGAGCGTGCTCTTGCCCGCTCCGTTCTCGCCCACGAGCCCGAGCTTCTCGCCCGGCGCGAGCGTGAGGGAGAGATCGCGGAGCGCCCACCCCGTCTTCCCCGGATAGCGGAACGAGACGCCGCGGAGCTCGATCTCGGCCGGACGCCCGCGGGGCGGGCTGCGGGGCGGGCGGGTGCGCGGCTCCTCGCCGCCGGTGGGGATGTCGAGGTAGCCGAACAGGTTCGACATGAAGAGGGCGTCCTCGTACATGCCGCCCACGCCGGAGAGGACCGCCTGCACGGCCCCCTGGCCCTGCCGGAACACCGCGATGTAGAGCGTGAGGTCGCCGAGGGAGATGTCGCCGCGCGCCGCGCGCCCGGCCATGAGGGCGTACATCGCGTAGAACGCGAGGAGCGAGAGGAGGCCGAAGACCATCCCCGCGCGGAGCCGGCGGATCGCCAGCAGGCGGTCCTCGTCGAAGAACTTCCGGAACAGCGCGCGGTAGCGGCCCAGCACGAGCGGCCCGAGGCCGTAGAGCTTCACCTCCTTCACGTGGCTGTCGCGGGTGAGGATCCACTCCAGGTAGTTGAGCCGGCGGCCCTCCGGCGCGCGCCAGGTCCAGAGCCGGAAGGACTCCCCCGAGAGGCGCGCCTCCGCCAGGAAGGCCGGCACCGAGGCGGCGACGATGACGAGGACGCTCGCGGGGGAGAGGCGCAGGAGGAGGCCGGAGAGCGCGACGAGGGTGACCGTGTTCTGCCCGATCGCGAACGCCTGCATCACGAGCGAGAGGGGCCGGGAGGAGGCCTCGCGCCGGGCGTTCTGCATCCGGTCGTAGACGTCGGCGTCCTCGAAGTGCCTGAGCTCGAGCTCGAGCGCCTTCTCGAGGATCCGCTCGTTGATCCGGTTGCCGAGCGCGCCGCGCAGGAGCTCGCGCCGAAGGGCGAGGAGGCGGCCGGCCGCCATTTGCACCGACATGAGCCCGAGCTCGAGGGCGACGAGCCACAGCACCCGCTCCCGGTCCTGCGCGAGGCCGCCGCGGGCGGCGGCGACGACGCCGTCGACGATGAGCTTCCCGATCCAGGCGATGCCCGCGGGCAAGAGCGCCAGCACCACGGTGAGCGCGGCCACGAGCAGCGCGCCGCGGCGGTCGGCCTCCCACACGAGCCGCATCGTCCCAGGCACCTGCCGGAACACGACGCGCATTCCCTGCAGCCGCTCGCGGAGCGCCTCGCCGGCGCCGCGCGGAGGCTGCGGGGGCAGGGGGTGGGAACGGGCGGCGGGCACGGCGCCCGCTATAACGCACGCGGCGCTCCAGATCGATGTCACACGCGCTCGATTTCTCGGGCGCGCTGTCGTAGATCAGCGGGCGATGAACATCCCGGAACATCGGAGCGACGCGACGACGGCGATGGCGCCTGCGGATTGGTCCATCGACCGCGCGATGCAGTACTACAACGTGGGCGGGTGGGGCGCCGGGTTCTTCTCCGTGAACGAGAAGGGCCACGTGGTCGTCCACCCCATGGGCCAGCCGGGCCCGGTCATCGACCTCATGGACGTGGTCGAGGACATCCGCGAGCGGAAGATCGGCTTCCCGTGCGTGGTCCGCTTCCAGGACGTGCTCCGCGCGCGCGTGAAGCAGATCAACGAGGCGTTCGCGAAGGCGACGGCCGAGATGGGGTACGGCGGCCGCTACTTCGGCGTCTACCCGATCAAGGTGAACCAGATGCGCGAGGTGGTCGAGGAGATCCTCGACGCCGGCGCCCCGTACAACTACGGCCTCGAGGCGGGCTCGAAGGGCGAGCTGCTCGTGGTGCTCGGGATGAACACCAACCCCGAGGCGCTCACCATCTGCAACGGGTACAAGGACGAGCAGTTCCTCCGGCTGGCGCTGCTCGGCCGCAAGCTCGGCCGGAAGGTCATCGTCGTCATCGAGAAGCTCTCCGAGCTGCCCCAGCTCCTCAAGCTCGGGGAGGAGATGGGCGTCGAGCCGATGATCGGGCTCCGCTCGAAGCTCACCACCCGCGGCACCGGGAAGTGGGAGGGCTCGTCCGGCGACTTCGCCAAGTTCGGCCTCACCGTGCCCGAGCTCATCCACGCGGTGCGGATCCTCAAGGAGGCGGGGAAGGAGCACTGCGCGAAGCTGCTCCACTTCCACGTCGGCTCGCAGCTCACCGAGATCCGGGTGGTGAAGGACGCGGTGAACGAGGGCGCCCGCGTCTACGCCAAGCTGCGGAAGATGGGGCTGCCCATCGAGTACTTCGACGTGGGCGGCGGGATGGGCGTGGACTACGTCGGCGTCCAGACCAACGGCAACGCGCAGCCCGGCACCATCGCCTCGACGGTCAACTACACGCTCGACGAGTACGTCGGCGACGTCGTCTACAACGTCCAGCGCGTCTGCGTGAACGAGGGCGTCCCCGAGCCGCACCTCGTGACGGAGTCCGGGCGCGCCATCACCGCGCACCACTCCTGCATCATCATGAACGTGTTCGGCCACATCGAGATCGGGTCGGCGGAGGAGATCGCCGCCGCCTCGGCGCCGAGGCCGGACGAGCCGAAGCTCGTGCGGGAGATGCGCGAGATCGTCTCCTCGATGACGCCGCGGAACCGCGCGGAGGCGTACCACGACGCGGCCGCCAAGAAGGAGGAGGCGCTCCAGATGTTCAAGCTCGGCATCCTCGGCCTCGAGGAGCGAGCGGTCGTGGAGAGCCTCTTCTGGAAGCTCGTGCGCGGGATCGCCGACCTGAACCGCGGCAAGAAGCGGCTCCCGCGCGAGACGCGCGACCTCGCCGACAAGATCGCCGACCAGTACATGGCGAACTTCTCGCTCTTCCAGAGCGCGCCGGATCACTGGGCGTTCGACCAGCTCTTCCCGATCGTGCCCCTGCACCGGATGGGCGAGGTGCCGACGAAGGACTGCACCATCGTCGACATCACCTGCGACTCCGACGGCAAGATCGACCGCTTCATCGAGAACGACGGCGTGGACGAGACGCTCTCGCTCCACGCGCTCAGGCCGGGCGATCCCTACTACCTCGGCATGTTCATGACCGGCGCCTACCAGGACATCATGGGCGACATGCACAACCTGTTCGGCCGGGTGAACGAGATCCACGTCTTCGTGGACGACGAGGATCCGGAGGACTTCTACATCGAGGAGGTCATCCCGGGAGACACCATCGAGAAGGTGCTCTCGCGCCTCCAGTACGAGCCCGCCGAGCTCTCGCGGCGCGTGAAGGGCGCGCTCGATGGCAAGGTGAAGGAGGGCGCGATCCGTCCGAAGGAGGGCGTGTCGCTCGCCGACTTCTACGAGGCGGTGATGAAGGGGTACACCTACCTCGGCGTCTGATCCCGCCCCCCGCGCCCCGCGGCGGGCGGTTGCGGAGCGCCGGCGGCCGCCGTTATCGAAGGGGAGTGGCCGAGCGTCCTCGCAAGCCCGGAGAGACCTTCGAGTCCTACGCCGAGCGGCTCATCCGCGAGGCCCAGGAGGAGGGCGCCTTCGAGCGGCTCTCCGGTGCGGGCAAGCCCCTGCCGCTCAGCGGCGGCGCGCTCCCGGAGGCGTGGTGGATCAAGGAGAAGCTCCGGCGCGAGAAGCTGTCGAGCCTCCCGGACTCGATCGCCATCCGCCACGAGGCGGAGGCGGTGCTCGCCGCCGTCGCGCGCGATCGCGACGAGCACCTCGCCCGCGAGCGGCTCGAGGCGCTGAACGCCAAGATCCGCCGCCTCAACGCGACCTTCGTCGGCTGGCCGCCGACCACGCTCGCGCCGCTCGACGTCGAGGAGGTGCTGCGGCGCTGGCGCGAGGGGCGGCTCGCCCCGTACGGCACCGCAGCGCCGTGACCACCGGTGTGGTCTTCCCCCACTGGGCCGCGCTCGAGGCGAGGGCCGGGGCCATGGTTCCGGCACCACTCACCCGAGGCGGCGCCCGCGCCGCCCTCCGCCGAGGAGCCGCGCATGTCCGGGGTCTACAAGAAGATCGAGATCGTCGGCACGTCCCCCACGAGCTTCGCGGAGGCGACGCGCGCGGCGATCGAGGAGGCCTCGAAGTCCATCCGGCACATGGCATGGTTCGAGGTCGTCGAGGAGCGCGGCGCCATCAAGGACGGCAAGGTCTCGGAGTTCCAGGTCACGCTGCGGGTCGGGTTCAAGCTGGAGTAGCGGCGGGCGGCAGGCCGTCCCGCCCGCGCTCATCGCTCGCCGAGCCCTGCGCCCGGGATCGCGGGTACGACTCGCGTCGCCGAGAACACGAGCGCCACGCCGACGAACCTGCCGGCCGTGACGTCGCCGGCCTGCGCCGCCGTCGCGCGGTCGTAGTGGAGCACCGACACGGCGAGCCCGACGCGGCGCATCCCGCCGGGCAGCGGCCCGTAGTGGAGCTGCCCCGTGGCGCCCCACAGCTCCGGCTGCGCGAGGGCCGGACGGAGACTCCAGCTGCACTGCGGGGCCACGTCGAGCTCCAGGCCGTAGACGAGCGGCACCCCGGCGATGAGCGCGACCCGCGCCCGCGTGGTGGGCTCGAGCTCCGGCCGTCCCGTGAGCTCGGCGATGCCCGTCGCGGCGAGCGACAGGTCGAGGTGCCGCGTTCGGACGGCCTGGGCCTTGACGCCGAGCTGCGCCGACAGCACCGACAGGCGCCCGTCGACCTCGAGGCGGGGCGCGATCCCGCGCGCCGCCCAGAGCTCGACGGGCACGACCGGCACCAGGGGCAGGACCACGCCGCCCGTGGGGTGCTCCTGCGGGACCTTGCGCTCGTGCCCGTAGCCCGAGAACCCGATCGCAGCGCCCAGGTCCCACTCGCCGGCGTCGAGCGTCCGGGCGCGCCCGAGCTCCATCTCCGCGGTGCAGCCGGAGAGGGCGACGGCGGCGGCGACGAGGGCGGCGGCGCGCGGGCAGGGCAGCAGGACGTTCACCTCGGGGCGATACGGCCGCGCCATTCTCCACGAGTGGAGGGCGAACGTCACGTCCCGGGTGATGGGGACCGGACGCCCATCTCGGCGTCCAGCCGGCGCGGCTCACTGCGCGTTCCGTTCACCCTCGGGCTCGGCGGACGGGGCGTCGGCGCTACGGGCCGCGGGCTTCTCGACCTCTGTCGGCGCGGGCTTCTCGACGTCGGTCGGCGCGGTCGCTCCCTTGTCGAGGATCTCGATGCGGTAGCCCTCCGTCTGTCCCTTCGACTCGTCGAGCGCCGCGCGCACGCGCTGCCCTTCCTTCAGGTCCTCGAACGTCGCCTTGAAGTCGTCCACCTTGATCTCGGCCTCCGGTGCGACGAGGACCTCGCGACGCTTGTCGCCCACCCGCAACGTGACGGTCCCGTCGTCGCGGCCCACCTCCTCGACCCGGCCCTCCACGGTGCGGCCGGCGTTCCCACTGCTCGCCCGCGTGCCCTGGGCGGTCCGGCAGCCTGCGGCGGCGAGGGCGAGCCCCAGGGCGATCGAGAGGTGCGTGCGCATGGCGGGTCCTTTCGAGGAAAGTGTGGTCCTCGTCCGCCGGGGATGGGAGCGCGCGGGCCCGCCGCGCGTCGCTTTCGCCTCGCACCGAGGGAGCGTCGGCTCCGCGAGCGGCTGGGCGTCCGCCCGCTCGCAGCGCGCGGCCGTCAGTCCTTCTGGCGCTTGAAGTAGAAGTGCGCGGTGCTGCCGTGGGCGAGCACTGCGACGAGCTCCCACCCGTTCGCGCCGAGCGCGTTCAGCTCGGCCTCGTCGAGCGTCGCCTCCTCGGCGAGGTCGCGTACCACGTGCTTGTAGTCCCACTTCGGCTCGACGTAGACGACGGGGGGCGCGACGTGTGCGCCGGGCGGTCGCGGGGGGTCTCGAGGAGAGGAGGGGGCCATCGCGTCACTCCGGCGGCAAAGGCCCGCGGATCCTCGTTGCAGGCCGAGAAGTCCTTACTCTTTCATCATTTTGCGCCCAGCGGCGCGTAGGGGCCCAAGAGGACGGGAGGCCAGCCTGCGCGCTCTCAGGACCGTTTCGCGGCGGGGGCAGGGTATCGCGCGTGCGGCGCCCGCGAGGTGCGAGGCGCCTACACTCGCGGGCGCAGGTGGGCGGGTGTCCTTCCACGGGGCCGAAGGATTGCTCCCCTGGCGTCCCTGACCGTCGGAGAATGCGCACCCGAAGTCATTGAACCGCAGGTGTATTGCGGGAGGGGCGCGACACATGTCGAGACGGACGGGTGTCGTGACGGCGCTGGTCATCCTGGCGTTGCTCGCGGCGGCATGCAGCGGCGGCGGCGGCGGCGGCGCGGGGCCCGGCGGAGGCGTGACCGTCACCCTCGACACAGACCACTTCACGATGCGGGGTGACGAGGGCACGTCGCTCTCGGCCACCGTGACCGCGAGCGTCTCCGGGCAGACGAGCGCCAGCATCCGCGTGAGCGCCGTGGACCAGGGCGAGGCGATCGCCGGCGCGCAGGTCGAGGTGATGGAGACGCAGGCGCGTCTCTGGATCTCCTCGAAGTCCTCCCTCGCGCCCGGGACCTACGCGGGCACGCTGGCGGTGAACGTTTGCTACGACGCAGGGTGCAGCTCTCCGGTGCGGGGGTCGCCGTTCCGGCTGCAGTACACGGTCGAGGTCCTGCCCATCCTGAAGGTCGCGCCCGACCAGGTGGCGCTGTCGGCGGTGAGCGGCTCGCCCGCCAGCGCCCCGGTCGCGGTGCAGCTGCCGTACGGTGCGACCAGCTTCCGCGTGTCGGGCCTTCCTTCCTGGCTGCGCGTCGCGGACGAGACCGCGTCGGGCTTCACGCTCGTCGCCGCCAGCGTTCCGGCGGGCGCCTACGACGCCTATCTCTACGTCGCGGCCGGTGGCTCGCAGCGCACGCTCCGGGTGACCTACTCGGTCACGGAGGCGCCCGGAGGAAGACACGACCTGTCCCTGGACACGAGCTCGCTGGCGCTCACCACGACGGAGGGCGCCGACGCGTCCGCGCACGTGGGCGTCACGCCCCCGAGCTGGAACCCGCCGCTGACGACGAGCGTGAGCTACGGCTCCGGCGCGAGCGGATGGCTCGGCGTGACCCCCACGGACGGGGGCCTCGACCTCCGCGCCGACGCCGGCGCCCTGTCCCAGGGGAGCTACACGGCCTGGCTTTACGTCAGGGGCGACGGCTTCACCACCGGCCGGTCGGTCACCGTGACGCTCACCGTCGGACCGGGCCTGCTGAAGCCGCAGGATCAGGCGCTGACCCTCACAGCGACCTCGGTCCCCGCGGACCTGCTGGGCAGCGTGCCCGTGACGATGGCCGGCGGCCCCGCTCGCGCCTGGACCGCCGCGACCGACGCCGCCTGGCTCACGCTCGATGCCGGCACCGGCTGGACGGGGACGCCGCTCGGCTTCCGCGTCACGCCCGAGGCACTGCAGTCCGTCGAGAACGGCAGCACGCAGGTGGCGACGGTCCGCGTGGCCGCCGATCCCCCGAGCATCACCCCCGTCCAGTTCAAGGTCACCCTCAGCAAGCGGCTCCCGGAGGTGCGCTCGCTCGGGCCCGGGGTCATCCTCGCCGGCCGGGCGCATCGCGTCCTCGCGCGCGGCGTGGGGTTCGACGGGCTCGCCGACGTCGCGGCGGGGATCACGGTGGAGGGACTCACCGGCGTGGGCGTCACGCGCGTCAGCGACACCGAGGTGGCGCTCGACGTGCCCGCCGCGCCGGCCGGCGAATACGCGATCAGCGCGTCGAACGCCCTCGGATCGCCCACGGCGGCGGCGGCGCTGCACGTCGTCGATGCGCCCACGCTGGCCTACGCGCGGGTGCAGACCTCGGGCCGCAAGCGTCAGCTCATCTACGATCCGCGGCATCAGGCGCTGTGGGCCTCGATGCCGGGCGTGGCGGTGCGCGTCGGTTACGCGGGGGGCGCGTGGACGGCGGCGAGTCAGGCGATCGCCGACCTGCGCGACCTGGCGCTCACTCCCGATGCTGGCGCGGTGATCGCCGTCTCCTGGTCGGGCAAGCTCCGCTTGCTCGATCCGGTCACGCTGACGGAGCAGGCGACCTACGACCGCGGCGGCGCGCTCGGTCCGGCCTCCCTGCGCCCGGACGGCGTCGCGGTGACGAACGACGGCCGCGTCTGGCTGCCGTTCGGTGACACGGGCATCGACGACCTCGGGTTCTTCGACCTGGCGCGCCGGACGTTCTCGAACACGGGCCTGAATTTCTACGAAGGGCCATGGCTCGCGGTGAGCGGCAACGGCGAGCGCCTCATGGTCGACGGTCGAACCGGCCGCATGCACCTCGACGGCGCCGACGGCACGCTGAAGGACGGCGGCTTCTACTTCGAGGGAAACTTCGGCATCGACGAGGTAGGCAGCCGATTCGTGACCGTCAGCTACAGCGAGGCCGCGCTCTGGGACGCCTCCTTCGCCTTCGTGGGGCGACTCTGGCTGCCGGATTCCTACACGAAGTACACGGGAGGCACGACCATCGCCGCCACCGTGTCGCCGGACGGAAGCCGCGCGTACGTGCTGAGCTACAGCATCGGGAGCCTCGACCTGCCGAGGGTCTGGGTGTTCGACTCGACCGCGGCCGTGAGCGGCGACCCGCCGCTGCTGGGGTACTTCCAGCTCCCCGAGTACCCGACGGTGCGGAGCGGCTTCACCATTCAGAGCCGCGAGGCCGTGATGGCGATGACCCCGGACGCGACCACGCTCTTCATCGCGGGTGACGACGCGGTCATGGTCGTCCCGGTGCCGTCGACGCTGACCGCTCCGTGACGGGCGCGTCCGCGCCGCCGGGGGCTCATTTGTGACGCCGCGCGCTGCGGCCGCGCAGGCCGAAACCGTGGGGCGTCCCGCGGCGGGGCACTAGGGTCCAAGGATGAGCGCTCGAACAGAAGCGGGCTCGCCGCGGACCGATCCGGCCGTCCCTGGCCGGATCGGCCCGGACGACCCGCGCTACGCCGACCTGGCCCACCGCGGATTCAACAGGCGCTTCCGCGGGAAACCCGACTACGTGCGGCTGGTCGGCTCGACCGAGCAGGTGGTCCAGGCGGTTCAGGAGGCGGTGCGGGAGGACCTGCGGGTGGCGGTCCGCAGCGGAGGCCACTGCCTGGAGGGGCTCGTCGCCGATCCGGCCGTGCGGGTGCTCATCGACACCTCCCTCATGACCGGCGTCGCCTACGACCCGGAGATGTCCGCCTTCGTGGTGGAGGCGGGGACCACGCTGGGCGAGCTGTACCGGAAGCTGTTCCTCGGCTGGGGAGTGACCGTCCCCGCCGGCGAGAGCCCGGACATCGGCGTGGGCGGGCACGTGCTGGGAGGCGCCTTCGGCTTCCTGTGCAGGGAGCATGGGCTCGCGGCGGACCACCTGTACGCTGTCGAGGTCGTGACGGTGGACGAGGCCGGTACCGCCCGCAGCGTGGTGGCGACGCGGGAACCCTCCGATCCCAACCGCGAGCTCTGGTGGGCGCACACCGGCGGCGGGGGCGGCAACTTCGGCATCGTCACGCGCTACTGGTTCAGGTCGCCGGGCGCTCGCGGGACCGACCCTGCCTCGCTGTTGCCGCCTGCGCCGGCGTCGATCCGGACGTTCCGGGTGGGGTGGAGCTGGGACGAGCTCGACGAGCGGGCGTTCGCGAGGCTCCTGCGCAATCACGGGGAGTGGTGCGAGCGCAACGCGGGCGCGGACGCTCCCGGCGCCAAGCTGTTCAGCATCCTCTTCCTCAACCGTCGCCAGACCGGCAAGGTCGAGCTGCGCGGGCTCTCCACCGCCGGTCCCGACGCCGAACGGCTCTGTCACGAGCACCTCGATGCCCTGAACCAGGGAGTGGGCGCGGCCTGCACCCGCCAGCTCGAGACGAGCACCTGGCTGCGCTTCGCCCTGAACCCTTTCCCCGAGCTGTTCCGCGCGCCGGGCGCCGAGAACGCCAGCTTCAAGATGAAGGACGCCTTCCTGCGCAGGCGCTTCACGGATCGGCAGATCGAGGTCGCCCACCACTTCCTCACCCGGACCGACGTGGACGTGCCCGGCGGCATGCTCGGCCTCGCGACCTACGGCGGGAAGGTCAACACCGTGGCGCCCGACGCGACCGCCTCGGCGCAGCGCGACTCGATCCTCACCACCTCCTGCAACGCGGGCTGGATGGATCCGAGCGAGGCGGAGCGCAACCTGGGCTGGGTTCGCGCGCTCTACCGGGAGCTCTTCGCCGACACCGGCGGCGTGCCCGCGCCCGGCGAGGCGAGCGACGGCGCGTTCATCAACCATCCGGACGCGGACCTCGCCGATCCGCGGTGGAACACCTCCGGCGTCCCGTGGCACACGCTCTACTACAAGGACAACTACCCGCGGCTGCAGCGCGTCAAGGCGCGCTGGGATCCTCGCGACGTGTTCCGGCACGCGCTGTCGGTCCGGCTGCCGTGATGCGTCACGCCTGCTTCGCGGACTCGGCCACCGCCCCGAGCAGCGTGGCGACGGGCACGTCGTCGCCGACGCTCCGTCCAACGTGCGCCAGGACGATCCGCCCCGTCCGATCGAGCACGAAGTCGGCGGGCATCTGGGTCTCACGACCCTCGAACCGGCGGTGGCGCTTTCCGGCTCGCGTGGCCCGAACCAGCGCGAGCATGGAACGCGGGTGGAGGTACCCGCTCAGGCTCGCGCCCACGCCGAACGCGTCGTAAAGGACGGCGCCGGGGTCGGCCACGGCCAGGAACCCCGGCCGCCATTCGGCCATGGCAGCCTGGAGCCGCGCCGGCGCGGATTGAAACACCATCCAGACCGCACATGAGAGCGCCTGGAATTCAGGCATTGCCGCCGCGATGCGGCCGACGTGGAGCTGACACACCGGGCAGCCCGCATGACGCGTGAACGACACCACGACAGGGCCACGGGGCACCTGGCACTGCAGCCTCGACCCGTCCAGCGCCTCCAGCACCACCGCCGGCGCACGGTCTCCGACGCGAAGCTTCACGGCCGGACCCTCCGAATGGGAGACGACACTACGAGAAAAGTAGCAGGTCCGCATCGAGAGGGCGGGCCACTCGCTCACGGAGGCGCGCCGGCACGGCCTGATCGTCTTGCGCTGCGCGGGCTCGGCTCAGGAGGGATGCGGCAAGTGATCTGACGCGCGTGGCGTCACCCCCGGACGACTGCGCGCCTTCGCCGCGGTCGTACCCGGAGGACCATCGGGGGAGGCGAAGAAACGTGTCGGACTCCGGGTGAACGCAGTACGGTTGCCGACGCCATGGAATCCACGAGAGCGGAGCCCGCACGACCAGGAGGCCTCGGTCCGAGCGTGGCCGTGCCCCCGCACCTACCGCTGGTGCTGTTCGTCATCTTTGCGCTCGAGTGCTTCATCGTGCTTCACACGATCGCGCCGGTGACCGCGCCGTGGGCAACGCTCGTCCTCGGGGGATTGGCGACCAGCGCGATCGCCGTCCTCAACCCGCTCGCGGTGAAGACTCCGAAGCCGTGGGTACTCGCATGGTCCGTGGCCGAGGTGGCCGGCGTGGTGTTCGGTGAGGCGATCGCTTACTTCATGGCCGTTCCGTGGGAGCTGAGCTGGATCTGCTTCACGCGAAGCCAGCACCACGTCGAAGCCACGATGGTCCTGCGTCTCGTCGCCATCGGGCTCGCGACGGCCGCGTGGCGCATGACCCGACGCTCCGAGGGCGCATGGCCGAGCACGGCGTCACGCGGGCGGGCTCCGTACGCAGGTGGCCTGGCGCTGGGTCTCATGGCCGCGCTCCTGGTCGCGATCGTACCCGCCGTCTTCCCGGTCATCACGGGGCATCGTCCATCGCTCGAGGTCGAGGCCGAATCGCGGGCGGCAGCGCAGCTCGGACCGGATTACGCGGGCTACCGTTATCTCGTGCGCCGCCTCGACCAGGTCTTCCGCCGGAACGTGAGCGTCACCATCGAGGCGTCGGTGATCGCGTACGACGCCGAGCTCGGCGACCTGCACGACGTGACGGTGACCTGGAAGGAGCCCTGGGACTGAGCTCGCTCCCCGGAGCGCTCAGAACGACTCAAGGCGTTCCCCGCCACCGTTCTTCGCGAACGTCTCGGCGTGCCGCTCCTCCGCGCCCGTCGCGACGGCGCTCCATGGGCCGACGGTTCCCTGACCGCGACTGCTCGCGGTACCATGGCGGACGACCTCATGAGCGAGCTCTCCTCCACCATCGTCGGCACGGCGCCGGCCGTGGACGTCGGCACCACGCTCGGCAGCTACGAGCTCGTGGCCGTGCTGGGCAGGGGAGCCATGGGGTGCGTCTACCGCGCGCGCCACATCCGGCTCGGGCGGGAAGTCGCCATCAAGGTCCTGAACCCGGAGTACGTGGCGCGGCCCGATGTCGTCGAGCGCTTCTTCCGCGAGGCGCGGGTCGTGAACGACATCGACCACGAGCACATCGTCGAGGTCACCGACTTCGTCGAGGCGCCCGGGCTCGCGTACCTCGTGATGGAGCTGCTCGAAGGCACGAGCCTGCGCGAGCTGATGGCCCAGCGCGGCCGGAAGTACCCGCCGCTGAGTCGGATTCTCCGGATCGTGACGCAGGTGTGCGAGGCGCTCGAGGCTGCGCACGAGAAGGGGGTCGTCCACCGCGATCTCAAGCCGGACAACATCTTCGTCGTGGAGAGGGACGGCGCCGACTTCGTGAAGGTGCTCGACTTCGGGGTCGCGAAGCTGCGCGATCCCGTCGACAACGCCGCCACCTCGGCCGGGATGGTCCTGGGGACGCCGCACTACATGGCGCCGGAGCAGGCGCTGGGGAGGGACGTCGATCGACGCGCCGACATCTGGGCAGCGGGCGTCGTCCTGTACGAGCTGCTCTCGGGCAGCGTGCCGTTCACCGCACCGAGCTTCGTCGAGCTTGCGATCTTCATCCGTGAGCAGCCCCAGAAGGCGCTGCCGCGGCGGACGCCGCGCGGCGAACGCATCCCGGCCTGGCTCGGGGCGGTCCTCACGAAGACCCTCGAGAAGCGCCCGGATGATCGCTTCGAGTCGATGTCGGCCCTCGCCAGGGCGCTGCACGCGCCGCGCCGTCGCCGCTCGATCGTACGCCCGCGCCGCCTCCTCGCTGCGGTCGCCTCGGCGGCCGTCGTGGCGACCGGCGCTGTCGTCGCCCTGCGGTTCGGCGTCCCGCGGAACCTCGGCGCAGCGCTCGAGCCCGGCCGAAGGCTGGTGCGGGAGCTCGCGTCGGCGGCTCCAGCGGTCCCGTCGCCGTCGTCCGACGCGACCGGGACCCCGATCTCGCCCGCGATCCCGAGCCCGACCGCGAGTCCGAGCGGGACGTCATCCGCGACCTCGACCTCGTCCGCGCCGGCGGCATCGCCGCGTCCGGGGACGTCGGCCTCGGCCGCGCCGACGACATCGCAGCGTCCGGCGCCGTCGACCTCGGTCGCGCCGGCGGCATCGCCGCGTCCGACGACCTCGCGGGCGACGCCTCCCTCGCGTCCGGCGACGTCGACCCCGGCCGCGCCGGCGACATCGCAGCGTCCGGCGACGACCTCGCGGGCGACGTCTCCCTCGCGCACGACGTCCGCTTCCGGACCGCAGCAGCGGGGATCCGTCGAGCTTCTCATTCGCTCGTCACCGCCCGGCGCGTCCGTCGTCCGGCTCGACACAGGGCAACGCCTGGGGAAGACACCGCTTCGAGTGAACGTCGCCCGCAAGGCGGCGGAGGTCTGGCTGCGGTTGACCCTCGACGGCTACAAGCAGGTGAAGTTCGCCGTCGATCTCCGCAGGGACAACACGGCCAACGTCGCGCTCCACGGCGTGGCGAAGAAGCCGAAGGTGGCGCGGCGTCGTCGCTGACGGCTGCGTTTCCTGCAGCGATCCGAGTGGAGCTGCCCGAGGACGAGCCGGGCTGCGCCTCGCCGTGAGCGCGCGTGCGGTGCGGGCTCGCCCGATGAGCGCGTGCGCCGAAAACGAATCGAGAAAACGGCAGAGCAGGGGAATCGAACCCCCCAACAGCGCCTCTCAGCACCATCCACCGGTTTTGAAGACCGGGCCCGGCACCAGCCTAGGACGCTCTGCCGCGCAAGGGTTTATGCGCAGCGCCCGGCACCGTCAAGCGGCGGCACCGCGGCGAAGCGCGCGGGCGCCGCGGAGCATGAGGCCTCTGTCCCGCGAGCGGGCCTACTTCGACGCCTTCGACACACGCGACGGGCGGTCGCCGGCGAGGGGCGCGCCGTGCTCGTCGCCCCAGGGCGACAGGCGGGTCGCGGCGGTGCGCTCGTGCGGCATGGCGGCGCGCGGCGAGCGGAAGTACTGCATCGGCGAGTAGAAGACCAGGTTCGACGCGCGGCTCGTGTAGATGCAGGCGTAGTTCTCGATCTGCTCGGCGAAGCGCGAGTTCTCGTGGCCCTCCTTGAAGGTGAGCCCCCAGTACGGGTTGAAGCCCTCCTCGACCGCGCGCTCCAGCTCGCGCACGCGATCGTCCGCGTCCCGGCGCGCGCGGCGGAGCACCTCGAGCTCGGCCTTGTCGCGCCGCCGCGTCGCCTCGAGCCGCTCGCGCTCCGCAGGATCGCCCACGCGATCGAGGCGCCGGTCGAGCGCGTTCAGGGCCGAGCGGTGCACCGCGACCTCGTCCTCGATGCGGACGCGCAGGGCCTCGAGCCGCGCCATCTCGGCGAGCGCGTCCTGGTTCTTCTCGAGCCAGGCGAGCTCGGCCTCGAGCTCCTCGACGACCATGCAGGTGCGCCAGAGGGAGCTCTTCTTCGAGCGCAGGATGTCGCCGTAGATGTGGTCGCCGACGTAGAGGATCCGGTCCCCGCCGATGCCGATGAGCCGCTCCAGCGTGGGGAGATCGCCCCCCTCGTACCAGCGACCGCGCTCGATGGAGGTTGCCTCGCCGGCGCGCGCGCCGTCCGGCGCGAGCGCGTACAGCGGCCGGCGCTCGGAGAAGAAGGCGGGCTTCGCCGCGCCGGTCACCACCGCGTCGAAGTAGTTCCGCCAGCTCGGGTACTCGGGGAGGACGTCGTCGAGGACGTAGGACATCACGGCGTCGGTGTAGTCCCAGAGCGAGTTCGTGAGGAGGAAGAGCTTCTTCCCGCCGGAGCGGAGCTTGTGGAGCGCGGGGCCGAGCTCGGCGTCCTTCACGAGGTAGCGCGGGAGGTCCTTCTTCACCTCCGCCTTGAGCGTGCCGTCGCGGTGCACCGTGTCGATGGACTCGCGGATGTCCTGCCAGAGCTTCTCGTAGTCGATCGTCTGCCCCTCGCCCTCGAGGTGCTCGATGATCCCGGCGAACAGGCTCGCCTCGGGCAGCGCGAAGAGCGTGTCGATCCAGGCGAAGCGCGGGGAGGAGAGGTGGACCTTCTCGTCGCGGTAGAGGCGGCGGAGCTCCTCGTGCGGCAGGGGGCGGCGCCCGTGGTAGCAGCGGCCCACGTGGTTGTGCCGGTCCATCTTGAAGATGTTGCCGTGCAGCTTGTCCATCACGAGCCCGCGGATGACGAAGGCGGGGTCGTACTGGAGGACGCCGAGCTGCTGCGGGTAGCCGCGCGCGGAGATCATGCGCGCGAGCGTCATCCCGAACGCGAGCTCCTCGAGCCGCTGCAGGTGGTACATCGCGAGCGTGTAGTCCATGTCGAAGCCGACGGCCTCGATCTTGTCCATCCGGAGGTTCCGGTTGACGAAGACCTGGCGTGCGCGCGGCACCTCGCGGTGACCGACGTGCGGCGTGGTGAGCAGCGACAGGAGCTCGGGCGCCTCGTACGCGCGCCCTGCGGTCGGTGTGGCGGGCGCGGCGTGCCCGACGGCGCCGGCCGGGACGCCCCCTCTGGCGGTTGGCATGTCGGAGGCCGTGATAACCCGCCCGGCGCACCGGCTCAACGATCGTGCGGGCGGATGCTCGCGGCGCCGAGGCGGCGGGCGGCAGGCCCGCCGGGAAAGTTGACCGGGGTGGCGTGCGTGGCACGCTCGCGCGCACCGTGCCGAGGCGCCTCACCCTCACCGAGCTCGCCGCCCGCATCGAGCAGCTCGAGGATCGCATCGCCCGGCTCGAGGCCGGACGCGCTCCCCCGGGCGATGGGCGCGCCGCGCGCGTGAAGCGCACCCGCGAGGTGAAGCGCTGCCCGGGCTGCGGCCTCCCGCTGCGGCGGCGCGCCGGGCGCTGCGCGAGCTGCGGGCGGCCGCTCGACTCGCTCTAGCCGCTCGAGGCTACTCGTCCGCGACCATCCGTGACGCCGGAACGCCGAGCGCCCGCGCGATGGCGACCACGGTGGTGTAGGGCGGGTTGCGGCCGCCGCGCTCGATGAGGCTCACGTACGCGACCGACAGGTCGAGCGCCTCGGCGAGCGCCTCCTGCGTGAGGCCGCGGCTGCGGCGCTCCTCTCGTACGCGCTCTCCGAGCCGCCGCAGCTCTTCGCGGCGGGGGTCACGCTGTGGCTTGTTCTTGCTGGCCATGCTCCGCGCGCTCTCCTGGGTGGAGGGAATACTAACGACTCGGCCTAGCGAAAAGGACCGACTCCTTTAGGGCGAGATGGCCCTCGCGATCCACGGACCATGCGTCCAGCCTCCACACGAGGGGGGTGCGGCGCCTTCCCGGCGGGGGCTCCACTCACAGCAACATCCGAGAATCGCCCCGCTTCCCCGGCCGCGCGCATGGACGCTGAGTCGCCCCGCGGCTATGTTCGCGCGCGCACATGGCGACCCCTCCCGCGCACACGGGCGTCCTCGACCTCGATCAGGTGAGGGCGCACACGCTCCCGAACGGCCTCCGCGTCCGGCTCCTGCAGGACCGGAGCGCGCCGACGCTCAGCTATTACACGTTCTTCCAGGTCGGCTCGCGCAACGAGCGGCTCGGCACGACCGGCATCAGCCACCTCTTCGAGCACATGATGTTCAACGGGGCGGCCAAGTACGGGCCGAAGGAGTTCGACCGCGTCCTCGAGTCGCGCGGCGGTCACTCGAACGCCTACACCTCGAACGACGTCACCGCGTACTACGAGGACTTCGCGCCCGACGCGCTCGAGACCGTCATCGACCTCGAGGCGGACCGGATGCGCTCGCTCCGGCTCACGACCGACTCGCTGGAGCAGGAGCGCGAGGTCGTGAAGGAGGAGCGCCGGCTGCGCACGGAGAACTCGATCTTCGGGCTCATGGAGGAGCAGCTCGAGTCGCTCGTCTTCCTCGCGCACCCGTACCGCTGGCCGGTGATCGGCTGGATGGACGACATCGAGCGGATCACCCGCGACGACTGCGAGGCGTTCTTCCGGACCTACTACGCCCCGAACAACGCGGCGGTGTACGTCGTCGGCGACATGGACCCCGACGCGACGCTCGCGCTGCTCGAGCGCCACTACGCGGACATCCCCGCCGGCCCGCGGCCCGCCCCGGTCCCGCAGGGCGAGCCGCCCCAGCGCGGCGAGCGCCGAGCCGTCGTGCGCTATCCGGCGCAGGCGCCCGCGCTCCTCGCCGGCTGGCGCGGGCCCGCGGCCCGCAGCCCGGACTCGGCCGCGCTCGACGTCCTGCAGGTGTGCCTCGCCGTGGGCGAGTCCTCGCGGCTCCGCCGCCGCCTCGTGCAGGACGAGGAGGTCGCGGTGTCGGTGTCGATCGGCTGGGGCTGGCGCATCGACCCGGGGGTGTTCCTCGCCTTCGCGGAGCTCACGCCCAAGGTGAAGAGCGCCCGGGCGGAGGCGATGCTCTGGGAGGAGCTCGATCGCGCCGCGTCGAAGGGGGTCTCGAGCGCGGAGGTGCGCCGGGCGCAGGCGCTGCTCCGCAGCTCGGTCCTTCACGAGCTCGCGACGCACCACGGGGTCGCGCACGCGCTCGGGCAGGCCGAGGCGCTCCTCGGCGACTGGCGCGAGGCGGGACGCGCGCTCGAGCACTACGCGGCGGTCGGCCCGCGCGACGTCAAGCGGGTGGCCGCCGAGTACCTGGATCCCTCCCGGCGGAGCGTCGTCGCGCTCGATCCCGAGGTGCAGCGGTGAGCGCCCCCATCGCCCTGCCGCCCATCCACCGCGAGACCCTGCCGAGCGGGCTCTCCGTCGTCGTCGCCCAGCGGCCGGGGGTGCCCCTCGCGGCGGTGCGGCTCGTGCTCCGCGGCGGCTCGTCGCTCGACCCCGCGCGTCGCAGCGGCCTCGCCCACCTCGTCGCCCTGGCCGCTCGGCGCGGGACGCGGCGCCGCACCGGTCCCGAGATCGACCTCGCCGTCGAGTCGCTCGGCGCGGAGCTCGGCGCGGGCGTGGACGAGGACGCGACCTACTTCGGCCTCTCGGCGCCGGTCGAGGAGCTCCCGCGCTGCATGGACATCCTCGCCGACGTGGCGACCCACCCCGTGTTCCCGCCTGCCGAGGTGAAGCGGCTGAAGCGGCGCGAGGTCGCGGCGCTCGCCCATGACCTCGACGAGCCGTCGGTGGTCGCCGATCGCGCGATGCTCTCCGCCGCCTTCGGCGATCACCCCTACGGCCACTCGCCCGAGGGGCGCGTCCGCGATCTCACCCAGGCCACCCGGGCCGACGTGGCTGGCTTCCACGCGCGCCACTACAGGCCCTCCGAGGCGATCCTCGTGGTCGTCGGCAAGGTTGAGCTCGCGGAGGTGCTCGCGCTCGTGCGGCGGCGCTTCGGCGCCTGGCGCGGGCCCGAGGGCGCGGAGCCGCCGGTGCGCGCGCCGGCGCCGCCGGAGACGCGGGTGCTGGTGGTGGACAAGCCGGACGTCACGCAGTCGCAGGTGCGCATCGCCTCCG
This sequence comes from Anaeromyxobacter sp. SG64, assembly GCF_022690745.1. Classification (NCBI taxonomy): domain Bacteria; kingdom Pseudomonadati; phylum Myxococcota; class Myxococcia; order Myxococcales; family Anaeromyxobacteraceae; genus Anaeromyxobacter; species Anaeromyxobacter sp. SG64. The sequence goes on from NZ_JALCZB010000023.1 coordinate 28,594, forward strand.
CGGGGTTCCCGCGCAAGAGCCCGGACTACGTCCCCGGGATCGTGGCGAGCGCCCTGCTCGGCGGGGGCTTCACCTCGCGTCTCATGGAGGCGATCCGCGTGAACCGCGGCCTCTCCTACGGGGTGCGCAGCCGGTTCGCGACGAGCGCGTCGGGCGGAGTCTTCTTCATCTCCACCTTCACGAAGGTCGAGACCACCGGCGAGATCGTGCAGGTGGCGCTCGACGAGACGGCGCGCTTCAGCGAGGAGGGGCCGGCGGCCGAGGAGCTGGAGCGCACGAAGAGCTACCTCTGCGGCCTCTTTCCGCTCTCCCTCGAGACGCACGACCAGCTCGCGGAGAAGCTCGCGGATCTCGCGCTCTTCGATCTCCCGGACGACGACATCCGGCTGTTCCGGGATCGCGTCCGCGCGATCGGGGCGGACGAGTGCCGCCTCGCGGCCCGCCGCTACTTCCCGCTCGAGCGGCGGGTGGTGGTGGCCGTCGGCCCGGCGAAGGCGATCGCCCCGGCGCTGGAGCGGTTCGGGCCGGTGTCGGTCGTCCCCGCGAGGAAGATGGTGTGAGCGGTGAAGGAGGAGGGATCCGCGTCCTCCACTCGGACGCGGCGCTGCTCGCGGTGGACAAGCCGGCCGGGCGCATCGTCATCCCCGGCCGCGGCGGCGACGAGCGCAGCCTGCGCGAGGAGCTGGAGGCCGAGCACGGGAGGCTCTGGGTCGTGCACCGGCTCGATCGCGGCACGACCGGCGTGCTCGTCTTCCCGCGCACCGCCGAGGCGCACCGCGCCCTGAACCTCGCGTTCGACCGGGGCGAGCCGCGCAAGCGCTACGTCGCGCTCGTGCGCGGTACGCCGCCCGAGGAGGCGCGCCTCGACGCGGCCATCGCGCCGGCGCGCCGGGGACGGATGCGCCCCGCCCGGCCGGGCGACGCCCGCGGCAAGGCCGCGCTGACGGTGGTCCGGCTGCTCGAGGCCTTCCCGCCGAGGCCCTGGGCGGGCGGCGCGCTCGCGCTCGCGGAGGCGCTGCCGGAGACCGGGCGCACGCACCAGATCCGGGTTCACCTCATGCACGCCGGCTTCCCGCTCGCGGTGGACCCGGACTACGGCGACGAGGGCCCGCTCCTCGGGCCGGACGCGCGGCTGCTCCTCGCGCGGACCCCGCTCCACGCGGCGCGGCTCGAGCTCCGCCACCCCGCGACCGGCGCCCCGCTCGTGCTCGAGGCGCCGCTGCCCGACGACATGGCCGGGGCGATCGCGGCGCTGCGGGCGGGGTGAGGCCGCGGGCTATGCCCGCCCGTGGACGAGCAGCTTCACGTCCGAGCGGAACGTGACCTCGATCTTGCCGGCGTCGCGGATGGCCGAGACGAAGCCGCGGCCGAACGTGGGGTGGTCCACCACGTCGTTCACGAGGTAGGTGCGCTTCGGCGAGTAGGGCTGCGCGGTGGAGAGGTCCTTGCCGGCGAGGAGGTCCTCGAAGGCGACGACCGCCGCCTTCTCTCGCGCCGGGCGCTCCGCCCGCGCGCCCGCGGGGCGAGGGGCCGGGCGGCCGGGGGGATCGCGGTAGCGGTGCACGCCGTGGCAGGTGTTGCACTCGACCTTCACCGGCCTGCCCGACACCACCGCGTGCACGGTGTGCGCGAGCATGAGCTGGCACTTCGTGCAGAACGCATCGACCTCGCCGCCGACCTTGACCATGGGGCGCGCGAGTATAGCGATGGGCCGCCGGCCCGCAACCCGCCTCCGGGAAAGCGGCGCAGCGCTCGCCGCCATGCGATAGTGCGCGCCGATGGAACGCCTGAAGGCCGCCCTCGAGGACTTCGGCCGGATGCTCCTCTTCGCGGTCGAGATGGTCGCGTGGATCTTCCGGCCGCCGTTCCGGCCCGAGCTCGTGCTCGCCCAGATGGCGTTCATCGGGGTGGGCTCCGCCTTCATCGTCGGCGTCACCGGCACCTTCTCCGGGATGGTGTTCGCGCTGCAGATGAACTTCGCGATGAAGCAGTTCGCCGCCGAGGGCTACGTCGGGGGCTCGGTCGCCTTCTCCCTCGCCCGCGAGCTCTCGCCCGTGTTCACCGCGCTCATGGTCACCGGCCGCGCGGGCAGCGCCATCGCGACCGAGCTCGGCACCATGCGCGTCACCGAGCAGCTCGACGCCATGGAGTCGATGGCGGTGAACCCGATCCAGTACCTGGTCGTGCCGCGGGTGATCGCGTCCCTGCTCATGTTCCCGGTGCTCACCATGCTCTTCAACGCGCTCGGCTACGCCGGCGGGTTCGTGATGGGCGTGTACGTCGCGCGGATCCCCATCGGTCCGTACCTCGCCCACACCCAGGAGTTCATGAACGTGAGCGACATCCTCCACGGCCTGCTCAAGGCGGTGGTGTTCGGGCTCATCGTCTCGGTCATCACCACCTGGCGCGGCTACGCCGCGACCGGCGGCGCGAAGGGAGTGGGGGAGGGGACGACCCGCGGCGTCGTCGCGAGCTCCATCTTCATCCTGCTCGCCGACTACGCGATCACCTTCGTCTCGGTGGGGACCTGAGCCGTGATCGAGGTCCGCGATCTCTGGAAGTCGTTCGGCGACAACCACGTCCTGAAGGGGATCACGCTCACCATCCCCGAGGGGCAGACGTACGTGGTCCTCGGCGGCTCCGGGTCCGGCAAGACCGTGCTCATGAAACACGTCATCGGGCTGCTCAAGCCCGACCGCGGCTCGGTGCACGTCGGCGGGCGCGAGATCTCCGCCCTCCACGGGAAGGCGCTCACCGAGGCGCGCCAGCTCTTCGGGATGGTGTTCCAGGGCGCCGCGCTCTTCGACTCGATGACGGTGTACGAGAACGTGGCCTTCCCGCTCACGGAGAAGCGGCGCGGGGAGCGGGTCCACCCGGACGAGGTGCGCCGACGGGTGATCGAGAAGCTGCGCGTCGTCGATCTCGGCGAGGAGGTCCTCCCGCGCTGGCCGTCCGAGCTGTCCGGCGGCATGCGCAAGCGCGTGGCGCTCGCGCGCGCGCTCGTCTCCGACCCGCAGGTGGTGCTCTACGACGAGCCGACCACCGGCCTCGACCCCATCACCACCGACTACGTGGACGGCATGATCCTCAACGCGAAGCGGGCGCTCGGGATCACGAGCATGGTCATCTCCCATGACATCGCGAGCGCCTTCAAGGTGGCCGACCGCCTCGCGGTGCTCTACGATGGGCATCTCGCCGCCGAGGGGACCCCCGCAGAGGTGCGGGAGAGTAAGGACCCATACGTGCAGCGGTTCCTCTCGATGTGGTTCGAGAAGCAGGCCTCCGAGGACCGATCCGCTTGAAGCCGGGAGTCAACAGGGCGCTCGCCGTGGGCATCCTCGCCGCCGTCACCGGCGTCGCGTTCCTCGTCGCGCTCACCTTCTTCCGCAAGGGCGGCTTCTCCGACCGTGACAGCTACGTCGTGTACGCGTACTTCCGCGACGCGACCGGCCTCACCTGGAAGAGCCGCGTGCAGATCGCCGGCATCCAGATCGGCGAGGTGGACGGGATCCGGCTGGAGGGCGCCCGCGCGCGCCTCGAGATCCGGGTCAAGAACGACATCGAGCTGCACGCCGACGCGTGCCTCACGAAGACCTACCCCTCGGCCCTGCTCCCCGACGCCATCCTCGAGGCGACGCCGGGCACCGAGGCGACGCCGCTCCTCCGGGACCTCCCCGAGGAGAAGCGCGAGATCGCGTGCGCGCGGGCGGCGGCCACGACCCAGGAGCTCATGGACGCCATGGCGAAGATCGCCATCGACGTCCAGGCCATCACCGGCGACCTCGCGAAGACGGTCAACGGCAACCAGGGGAGCCTGCGCGAGATCATCGAGAACCTCGCCCGCATCACCCGCGAGGTGGACCAGGTCGTCGCCGAGAACGGTCAGACGCTCGCGCAGATCCTCCAGAACACGCGCGACTTCACGGGCGACATCTCCGAGATCGCCGGCCGCGACAAGGACCGGATCCACAACATCGCGCGCAACGTCGAGGATCTCACCGCGCGCCTCAACACGGTCCTCGCGAGCGTCCAGGACATCATCGACCCGCAGGGCGCCGGCCGCGGCGTGCCGGGAGCCCGGGGTGAGCCGGGCGCGCCGGGCACGCCGGGCACGCCGGGGGTCGCTGGAGCGCCGGGGGCGGCGGGCGCTCCGGGCGCTCCGGGCGGGACGCTGCTCACCCCCGAGCAGCGCGCGGTCGCGCAGGCGGAGATCGGCGGCGTGCGCCAGGCCGTGGACCGCCTGAACGGGAGCCTCGGCAAGCTCGACTCGATGCTCGACAAGGTCAACGAGGGGAAGAGCCCGGCGGGCAAGCTCCTCGTGGACGAGCGCCTGGGCCGCAAGATGGGCGAAGCGGTCGAGGGGGTCAGCGACTACGTCGACCGGCTCGTGAAGCTGCAGGTGCAGCTCCAGCTCCGCTCGGAGTGGCTGCTCAACCAGACCGTCTCCGAGGGGCGCCCGGGCTCCAAGATCTACTTCGGCGCGCGGCTCATGCCGCGGCCCGACAAGTACTACCTCATCGAGCTGGTCTCCGACCCACGCGGCGTGAACACCGTGACGACCGAGACGATCACCACCCGGCCGCCGGGCTCGAACGTCGAGAGCACGACGCTCGTCACGCGCACGCTGAACGAGGAGAAGCTCTCGGTGTCGCTGGAGCTCGCGAAGCGCTACGGGCCCGTCACCTTCCGCGCCGGCATCATCGAGGGCTCCGGCGGCGTCGGCTCGGACCTGCACCTCCTCCAGGACGCGCTGCAGCTGTCGGTGAACATGTACCAGTTCTCCCGACCCGGCCGCTCCGTGTACCCGCGCGCCAAGATCTGGGCGAACTACCACTTCTTCCAGCACTTCTACGTCACGAGCGGCGTCGACGACTTCCTGAACCAGTGGGAGACCGGCAAGTACCCCGGCGGCCGGAGCTTCAACGTCGGCACCGACGTCTTCTTCGGCGGCGGGCTCTACTTCACGGACGACGACATCAAGACGCTCCTCGGCGCCGGGCTCGGCAGCGCGGCGAGCGCGGCGCCCTAAACGACCGCCGCGAGCGGCTTCGCCGCTTCCGCGGCGTCGCCCCGGCGGGCTCGCGTCGCTCGCCTGTTCGCGAATCATGGCGGCCGTTTAGGCGCCGCTTCCCCTCAGCGGCCCGGCACCTGGCGCTCGAGCCACGCCTCGCCGCCGCGGCCGTCGCGCAGGACGACCCACATCGTGAACGGCCCCGCGGGCGCCTCGAACTCCACCGCGTCGCCCGTGGCGTTCCCCACCCCCGTGAACTCCGGGAACCGGCCCGCGGTCACGTACCACTGCCAGTCGAGCGACTCGAAGAACCCCATGCGCGTCCCGTCGGGCGCGCACTGATAGTAAGGCGGGTCCGCCGCGCCCGGGTCCGCCCGGGCGCAGAGCACGCCCCGCCCCTCCGGGAAGGACGCGGCGCAGAGGCCGTCCCCCCCGCACGCCGCCCCGCCGCACGCGGAGGCGTCCTGGCACGGCACCAGGACCGGCACGCCCTCGCCGCACGGCACGTCCTCGGTCGGTACCCGGCGGACCGTCAGCGGCACCGGGTTCGAGTTCGTGACGTAGGCGCCGGCGAGGTCGGTCCCCGCGATCTCGCTCCCGGGCGTGAGCCGGACGCGCTTCACCGCCACCTCGCGCTCCGCGCCCGCGTCCGCGACGACCAGCACCGGGAGCTCGAGGTAGAGCCGGCAGGCGAGCGCGGGCTCCGCCTCGGCGCGCGCGATGAGCCGGTCGAACGCGCCGGCGACCTCCGGCACCTGCACCTCGATCGCGCTGCCCTCGCCGAGCGCGATCACTCCCGGCGCGGCGAGGAGCCGATCCACGTCGCGCAGCGCCTCCGGGTCGAGGCAGGGCGGGAGCGCCTCCGTGCCGTCGGGGATGCAGGTCGCCCAGCGGATGCGCAGCGGCGCGCGGCCGAGCGGGTTCGCGACGAGCGCGGTGAGCCGCACGGTGTCGCCCAGCCGGGCGTCGGCCGCGAGGCTCCCCGCCACCTGCGAGCGGACCGCGAGGATGCGCAGGTCGGCGACGAGGTACTGCGGCGGGAAGCCGGTGTTGCAGGCGGAGAGGGCGAGCGCGGCGGCCGCGGCGAGCCTTGAGAAGGGCATCGGGGTCACCATTCGGCGCGCAGCCCGAGGGCAGGCAGGACGGGGACGGAGGGGATCGCCACCGTCTCCGAGCAGTCGTAGCTCGGGAAGCGGAACTCGGCGTTCTCGCGGTTCGTGACGTTCTGCACGTCGACGTACACGGACATCATCCAGGAGCGGAACACGAAGCGCTTGTCGAGTCGAGCGTCCGCCTGGAAGAACCCCGGCAGGCGTCGGGAGTACCGGCTCGGGCCGGGGATGCACTGGTAGCGCCCCGAGTCGGCGTCGTACACGCTGCCCTCGAACGGCGTGTAGGGATTGCCGCTCACGCCGCGCACGCGCGTGCCGAGGATCCAGTCGCCGCGCAGCCGGTAGGAGAGCACGAGCGCGAGGATGTGGCGCTGGTCGAGCGGGAAGGGGTGCCACTCCGGGTACGACGGCATGGTCGGGTCGTCGCGGCGATCCGAGCGCGACCACGTGTACGAGAGCCAGCCGAACAGGCCCCGCGCGAGCTCGCGGCGGAGCAGCACCTCGATCCCGAGCGCCCGGCCTCGGCCGCCGTTCGAGAGCTGCTCGAGGTTGCCGGCGGCGTCGGTGGCCCGCGTAGGCACGACGAGATCCCGGAGCCGCTTGTAGAAGCCGGTGAGCTCGAGGCGCGCCGACCACGGCAGCGCCTGGCGGGCGCCCAGCGAGAGGTGGAGCCCGTGCTGCGCGCCGAGGTTCGGGTTGCCGAAGGTCTCGGTCAGATCCTGCACCTGGGGCGCGGAGCCGAACAGCCCGGCCGCCGCGGTGAGCGTCGTGCCCTCGCGGAGGTCGTAGAACGCCGAGAGGCGCGGATCGAGCCACGTCTTGCGCCCGCGCAGCCGCGAGTCGCCGTCGAGCCGCACCCCCGCGACGAGCCGCAGCCGCGCCGTGGCGCGGAGGTCCGCCTCGACGTAGCCGGCCGGCGCGAGCCAGGAGCCGCGCGTGCTCTCGCCGACGGTCGCCTCGGGCCGCTCCTGGCCCTGCTGGTCGATCGAGCCGGGGGCGTTCATGGGCGGCGCGTAGATGGAGTAGTCGAACGACCGGAGGATGGCGTCGACGCCGGCCTCCAGGGTGAGCCGCTCCGAGACGCGCCAGGTGAGGGCGTCGCGCAGGGTGAGCGAGCGGAGCTCGGAGAGGACGCCGAAGTTCGAGGACTGCAGCACGTCGAAGCTGTCGCGCCCCAGCGCGACGACGAGATCGTTGCGCGCCGGCCCGATCGCCCGCCGCCAGCGCGCGCCGACCCGGTGGAAGACCGTGGAGAGGTAGAAGGTGGGCCGGCCGGACGACTCGCCGCGGTCGACGAACTCGAGCTTGTCGTCCGAGCCGTAGCCGAGGAGCGACAGGGTGCCGCCCAGGAGCGGGTGCGAGTACTTCGCCTGATAGTCCCAGTACCGCGGCGCGACGCGGAGCTCGCTCGCGGTGTCCGGGGCCACGCGCGGCAGGACGACGGCGAGGACGGCGTCCACCCAGCTGCGCCGGACGGCGAGGAACCCGGTCCCGCCCGCGACCGGCCCCTCGAGCTCCACGCGACCGTCGAACACGTCGAGCTGCGCCGAGCCGTGGAAGGCGTCGCGCCCCTCGCGCGTGCGCAGGTCGACGGTGCCGCCCAGCGCGCGGCCGTAGCGCGTCGCGAAGTTGCCGGGGAGGAACTCGAGGGACTCGATCACGTCGGAGGAGACGACCGAGGTGATGCCGCCGAAGTGGAAGAGCAGGGGGACCGGGATGCCGTCGAGGTAGACGTTCGTCTCGGTGGGCTCCGAGCCGCGCACCACGAGCAGCCCGATCCCGAACGGGCTGCGCGCCACGCCCGGCAGGTTCTGGAGGACCTTGAGCGTGTCGCCCTGCGTCCCGGCGATGGTCCGGATCTCCTCGACCTCGAGCGTGTGGACGCTCACCTCGCGCCGCGGCCGCTCGCCGCGCACCACCGCCTCGTAGGGATCGTAGCTCCGGCGCGAGAGCCGGTACTCCACCTCCAGGCGCTTCCCGGCCTCGATCGTCTCCGTGACGGTGAAGGTCTCGTGCTCCGGCGAGACGATGCGCACCGGGGCCGGGCCGGGCGCGACGCCGCGCACCGAGAAGCGGCCGTCCGCGTCCGTCTCGGTCGCGACGCCCCCCACGTCGATCGAGGCGCCCGCGACAGGGGTGCGGGTCCCGCGCTCGATGACGCGGCCGGCGAGCACCACGGGCGACTCGGCCGGCGGGGGCGGCGTCGCGCGCCGGAGGACGAAGTCGTAGCGGTAGGCGATCTCGACCGGCGCGGGCTTGCCGTCGATCTCGGCGGGCCGGAAGCGGAACTGCTGCACGGCGTGCAGCGCCGCGGGGGCGAAGCCCGGGTGCGGCCCGGGGTCGACCACCACCGCCTGGTGCACCTCGCCGTGCACGTCGATGACGATCGAGAGCTCCACCGAGCCCTCGATCCCGGCGGCCTCGGCGTCGGGCGGGTACTCGGCGGGGACGAACGCGATGAGCTCGGGCGCGCGCGTGAGCACGCCCGCCTCGGGGGCCTCCTCGGGGGCCGGCGCCGTCCGGGCCGCGGACGGGAAGGCCGCGAGGACCGCTCCGAGGAGTAGCGCGTGAATCCTCATCGAGGCGCGTGGATCTTACGGTCTGGCGCCGAGGGGCGCCTATACTTTCCAGGCCCATGCGGAACTGGCTGAAGCTCCTCATCGTCGCGGTCACCGCCGTCGTCGTCACGCAGCTCCTGCTGCGCGGAGCGGGGTCGTCCCGCGGCTCCGGCGAGCTCGCGCCGCCGCTGGTCCTGCCCGACCTGCAGGGGCGTCCGGTCGACGTCGCCGCGCTGCGCGGGAAGGTGGTCGCGGTGAACTTCTGGGCCACCTGGTGCGGACCCTGCCGGGAGGAGATCCCCCAGTTCGCAGAGGTCTGGCGCGCGCACCGCGGCCGCTGCTTCGAGATCCTGGGCGTCGCGGAGGAGTCCGCGCGCGAGGACGTCCTGCGCGCCGCGCCCCAGATCCCGTATCCGATCCTGGTGGACGAGCGCGCCCAGGCGCTCGAGCCGTGGAGCGTGCGGGGCTACCCGCGCACCTACGTCCTCGACGCGGAGGGGAAGGTGCGGCACGTCTTCGAGGGCGGGATGGCGGGCGCCGAGCTCGAGGAGGCGATCCGTCCGCTCCTGCCGGCGAGCTGTCCGGGCTCTTGAGTGCGCTGGCCCGGGCGACCGACGCCGCGAGGGCGGGCGGCCGGGCGGGCACGGATCGAGATGCACGGCGCCCGGCGCTCGCGGTAGATCTCGGGCGTGCCGCGCGCCTGCCCGATCTGTGGAAAGCCCGTCCTACCTCGCACCGAGAACCGCGCGTTCCCGTTCTGCTCGGCCCGCTGCCGGCTGCTGGATCTCGGCAAGTGGCTCGGCGAGGACTACCGCATCCCCGGGCCGCGTCCCGGCGACGGCGTCGAGGCGCCGGAGTCGCCGCAGGAGCCCGAGGGGGACGACGCGTGAAGCCGGTGCTCTACCTCGTCCGCGCCCTGCCGGGCGGGGAGCTCGCGCCGCTGCGCGAGCTCTTCGACATCCGCGGCGGCGCGCCTCGCCCGCCGCCCCGCGAGCGGCTCGTCGAGGAGGCACGCGACGCGGTGGTGCTCGTGCCGACCTACCTCGACCGCGTGGACGCCGCCCTCCTGGACGCGCTCCCGGCGCTCCGGCACGTCGCCTCCTACGGCGTGGGCGTCAACCACCTCGACCTCGAGGCCTGCCGCCGGCGCGGCGTGCTCGTCACGAACACGCCCGGGGTCGTGACCGACGCCACCGCCGACCAGGCCATGGCGCTGCTCCTCGCGGCCGCGCGCCGCGTCGTCGAGGCGGACCGGATCGTCCGGTCCGGCGGCTGGACCGAGGCCGACCCGAGCTGGATGCTCGGGACCGAGGTGACCGGCAAGACGGTCGGCGTCATCGGCTTCGGCCGCATCGGCCAGGCGTTCGCTCGCCGCGCGCGCGGGTTCGAGCTGCGCGTGCTCTACGCGAGCCCCCGCGAGGCCGGCGTCCCGTGGGCGGAGCGCGTCTCGCTCGACCGGCTGCTCGCGGAGAGCGACTTCGTCTCCCTCCACGTGCCGCTCACGCCGGACTCCCGCGAGCTCCTCTCGCGCGAGCGCATCGCGCGCCTCAAGCCCGGCGCCATCGTCGTGAACACCGCGCGTGGCGGCGTGCTCGACGACGCTGCGCTCGCCGAGGCGCTCGCCGCCGGCCGGGTGGGGGCGGCGGGGATCGACGTCTTCCCGGACGAGCCGCGCGTGCCCGAGGCGTACCTGCGCCTGCCGAACGTCGTGCTCACCCCCCACCTCGGCTCCGGAACGCGCGAGACGCGCGCGGCGATGGCACGGCGGGTCCTCGAGGACGTGGCCCGCGTCGCGCGCGGCGATCCGCCGCTGTACCCGGTGCCCTGATGGTCGCGGCCGGGAGGAGCGAGACTTCGGCCCCTGGCCGGGGTGCCGCCCGCGTGGTATCACCGCCCACCCGCGGCGCCGCCGGAGTGACCGGAGGGCAGCACGCGTCGCGCTCGCGGCGCAGCCGCGCCTGGGAGGAGCTCGCGTGAGACGCATCGTGCAGGCGCTCGTGGGGATCGCGATCTCCGGGGCGGCGCTCTGGCTCACGCTGCGCGGCAAGGACGTGGCCGCGATCGCGCAGGAGATCCGCGTCGCGGACTACCGTTACCTCGCGCCGTACGTGCTCATCCTCGTCGGCATCCACCTCGCCCGGACGGTGCGCTGGGGGCTCCTGCTCGAGCCGGTCGCGAAGCTGCCCTTCTCGAAGCTCAACGCCGTGTCGGCGGTCGGGTTCATGGCGCTCGTGGTGCTGCCGTTCCGGCTCGGCGAGTTCGCCCGCCCATACCTCGTCGCCGAGCGCCCGCGCCTCCGCGTCTCGTCCGCGCTCTCCTCGGTCGTGGTCGAGCGCGTGGTGGACGGGGTGTTCACCGGCCTCCTGCTCGTCGTGTCGCTCCTCGCCGTGCCGGACGGCACGCCCGGCGTGCGGCTCCTCAGGACGGCCGGCGTGGTCGTGTCGCTCGCGTTCCTCGCGCTGCTCGCGTTCCTCGTCGGCGCCTACCGGAACCGCGTGCTCGCGGTGCGCTTCTCCGAGGCGCTCCTCCGGCCGTTCTCGCCCCGCCTCGCGGCGCGCGCGTCCGGGATGCTCGACGCGTTCATCCACGGGCTGCGGCTCGTGCCGAGCCGGCGCAAGCTCGCGCTCTTCCTCCTGCTGACCGCCGGCTACTGGGGCCTGAACGCCTGGGGGATGGCGCTCCTCGCCCGCGGGTTCGGGTTCCAGCTCGGCGCCGTCGAGGCCTGCACGATCCTCGGCGTCCTCGTCGTCGGCGTCATGATTCCCGCCGGCCCCGGGATGATCGGCACGTTCCAGGGCGCGATCGTCCTCGGGCTCTCGCTCTTCGCGTCACGCGAGGCGGTGGCCACGCGCGGCGTCGCGTTCGCGAACGTGATCTGGGCGGTGCAGCTCGCGCAGCAGGTCGCGCTCGGGCTCTTCTTCCTCTTCTCGCGCCACATCCAGCTCGGGCGACTCTTCGCCGCGCCGGGCGCGATCGAGACGGGCCTCGAGGCCGAGGAGGCGGAGTACCGCGGCGAGCCCGGAGCGGCCTCGCGGGACTAGGCGATCGCGGCGGCGACCTGCTCGCGCGCGACCTTCACCCGCTCGAGCACCTCGGACAGCTCGCCGAGGAACGACGCGTCCACTGCGGCGTCGATCTCCTCCACGAGCTCGTCGATGAGGGAGGGCGACTCGTCGTCGAAGGGAAAGAGCTCCAGCATCACATCTCCTCCTCGAGCCAGCGGAGCAGGGCTTCCTTGATGCGGTCGGCCGGGCGCCGCGGAGGTCGTGGCGCCTGACGGGGTGGGTTCTCGGGGACCTTGAGCGGAAGCTCGCGCGGGGTGAACTCCTGCGTCCGCGTCGAGATCGAAGCCTGGGACGACTGCACCTTCCCCATCCGAAATCCTCCGATATCGCCCAGCCGTATCCGTGTACCACGGGGAAGGCCGCGAGCAAGAATCCAGGCTCGCAGCCCAGGCGTGGGTCGGACGACGGAGGTGGTTATCACACCCGTCTGACGTTGTCTGTCCGGACCGAGGTCACCGCGCGCGGGCGGCGCCGGCGCCTGCTGCGACCCCCGGCGCGCGCTCACGCGCAGCCTCGCCCGTCGGCTTCCTCGGCGGCGCGCCCTGGATCGCGCGCTTCGCCGTCACCGCCCCTGCCGACCACCGCGTGCCGTTCACCGTGGGTGCGCTGCTCACCCTGCGTGTCGGTCTCGAGCAGCGCGCGAGGTGTTCGACGGTAGGCGCGCTGCTCATTGATATCGCATCCACTTTGAGCAAAGCTGCCGAGCATGACGCGCACTCACCGTCGCGCACGTGCTCTGCTTACCGGCACCGCGCTGGTCACCTCCCTTCTCGCCCCGCGGAACGCAACCGCATGCTCATCGAGCGACCCCGGGTGCTGGGGTCGGCTGGCTCCCGCGGAAGGCGAGACGATCCCGGCGAACGCCCCTGCGCTCACCATGCGTGCCATCGGTGGCGGCGTGACGGTCCACCGCGCCGATGGGTCGCCGGTGCCGGCAGATCACGAGACCTCGCTCGACGGCTACTCCCTGGTGGTGCGACCGCACTCACCGTGGATTGCGGGCGAACGCTACACCGTGCGGCTCAGCTCGATGTGCTCGTCCGGACCGGGGCCGTGCCGGGAGTCCTCGTTCACGGCGACAGCCGCTGCGGCGGTTCCCGAGCGAATCGACGGCTTCTCGCTCGCCAACACCGGACACGGGAACGTGAAGGCAGGGGATCCCGGGCAGTGTGCGCAGGAAATCACGGCCGCGTGGGCCGCGTTTCGACTCGAGCCCGGAACCCTGTCGCCGTGGCTGCGCGTCACCGCCTGGGAGCTGTCGGTGGACGGGATGCGATGGGCAATCGAGGAGGCAGGAGCCGTAGGAGCCGATGGGCTCCTCGAGCCCGGCTCGAGCTACACCCCCGTGGAGCGCCGTCGAATTCTCCTCGTGCATGCGAGCTGCGGCGGGTTGACGAGTGCGGACCGCGGCCTGACGACCGGACGCCATTCCGCCGTGCTCTCCGCGCAGATTGCTGGCGGAGCGAAGATCGTCTCACCCATCGTGGACTTCGAGCTCGCCTGCAACGGGGGCATCGAAGATCCTCCGCCGGTAGTGGGCGCCGCGCGGCCGCTGCTCGATTCAGCGCCGCTGTGCGCAGAAAACGTATCCACCGGTGGAGACACGGGCGGCGCCACGCCCGGCACTGCGACGGATCCCGTCCGCTCCACAAGCGGCTGCTCCAGCGCCGGCGGCACGCCGGCCGTTTGGATGCTGCTCGCACTCGGAGTGATCGCGCTCGGTCGGGGCTCTCGACACGCACCGGCCTTCGTGAAGGCTCGCCGCCCGCCAGTCACGCCGCGGACCGGCGGCGACGATGAGCACGCGTCGAGTGTCGGCGATTCGGGGACTTGCTGAGGACGCGCGTCGACGCTCATTCAAATCGCGGCTGATCGACCGAGCCCGTGGCACGACGCGCAGGCCGCCGGTCCCGGCTTCCACGTTGGGGTCTGTCCCCGACTCACCCCGGGAAAAACAGAGGCCGCCTCGGAAGGCGGCCTTGGAGGAGTGGTGAGGGAGAGAATCGAACTCTCGACCTAGGGATTATGAGACCCTCGCTCTAGCCGACTGAGCTACCTCACCGAGAGGCTTTCGAGAACGCGGGTTTATAGGGCCTCGCGCGCGAGCGGTCAAGCGTGTACGGCGGGCGGGGAGAGGCTGCGGAACGGCGGCGAGGCCGCGCCACCTGTTACCATCCGGGGCATGCGCCCTCTCGCCATCCTGACGCTCCTCGCCGCCAGTGCCTGCGCCGCCCCGAGCTTCGTCGCGAACACCGGGCGCGTCGCGCCGAAGGGCGCGTTCCGCGCCGGCTTCGGCTCGGGCTACCAGGTGAACACCCAGGCCGCCGCGATCGTCCGGGACGGGCGGGACCTCGCCGAGAACCTGCGCTCCAAGGCGACGGCTTGCCCGGACGGCAGCGGCTCGTGCTGGAACGCCGCCGACGTGGAGCCGGTCGTGGACGCCGCGTTCCGGTTCGCGCTCGTGGCCCCGCTCTCGTCGCACACGGAGGTGTCCGCGCGCTACGGCTTCGCGCCCGGCTTCGACGGCGGGATTCACTGGGGCCCGGACTCGAAGGGCCTCGACCTCGGCTGGCAGGCGTTCGGCCCGCGCGACCCTGGGACCGACGGCTGGGCCGGGACGCTGCTCGCCGGCTGGGGAACGCGCGACCTCGGCACCTTCGGCGACGTCATCGAGAACGTCCTGCACGGCGACGCGGGGCTCACGGACTTCCAGCTCGCGTTCGTCGCCGGTCGCCAGTGGCGCGAGATCGCCCACACCTACGTCGGGGCGCGCTACACGCTCACGCGCTGGAAGGTCCAGGTCATCCCCGATCTCCCGATCGTCTACGACGGCGGCGCCGCGCAGGAGCGGCTGCTCGGGACGGACTCGACCGGCTTCGTGCACACGACGGGCGGCGTCTTCGGCGGCGCGCTCGGCTACAAGCACGTCTTCGTCGGCGCAGAGCTGAACCTCCTCTACACGGCGGGGAAGGCCGACGTGTTCTTCAAGGAGCGCGATCTCGGCGCGTTCGGCGTGATGCCGGCGGTCTACATCTACGGTCAGTACTGACGCGCCCCGCCAGCAGCCGGTTGCCTGCTGCGGCTCCCGTCCCCGGGCCTCGGCGGGGCACCGCGCCCCCTCGCGCCGGGCCGCCCCGCCGGATCCCCTGCGTCGCTTCCGGGCAGGGGATAGAAGTCCGGGGCACCGCGCACGGAGGGGACATGGCGAAGGCGGCGAAGGAGCTCGGCCGGAAGGCCGCCACGACCCGGAAGGACACGCCCGCCGCGCCCGAGCGCGCCGAGCACCCCACGTTCGCGCGGGAGGAGCTCCAGCGGATCCTCGCCGAGCGCGAGTCGTGGACGGAGGGCGAGCTCGCCGAGGCCCTCGGGAAGCTCGTCCACCGCAAGGCGCGCTTCGAGACCGACTCGGGGATCCCGATCCCCGACGTGCTCGATCCGGCGAGCGTGCGCGAGACGGACTACCTGCGCGACGTCGGCTACCCGGGCCGCTATCCGTTCACGCGCGGCACGCAGCCGACGATGTACCGCGGGCGGCTCTGGACGATGCGCCAGTTCGCCGGCTTCGGGAGCCCCGAGGACACGAACGGGCGCTTCAAGTACCTGCTCCAGCACGGCGTGACGGGGCTCTCGACCGCCTTCGACATGCCCGCGCTCATGGGCTACGACGCCGACCACCCGATGAGCCGGGGCGAGGTCGGCAAGGAGGGCGTGGCCGTCTCGACGCTGCGCGACCTCGAGCTCCTCTTCGACGGCATCCCGCTCGACGAGGTCACCACCTCGATGACCATCAACGCGACCGCGGTCATCGCGCTCGCGATGTACGTCGCCGTCGCCGAGAAGCAGGGCGTCCCGCGTGCGAAGCTCGGCGGCACGCTCCAGAACGACATGCTGAAGGAGTACATCGCGCAGAAGGAGTGGATGATCCCGCCCGCTCCCGCGGTGAAGGTGAACTGCGACGTCATCGAGTTCTGCGCCAAGGAGATGCCGCGCTGGAACCCGGTGTCGATCTCCGGCTACCACATCCGCGAGGCAGGGGCGACCGCGGTCCAGGAGCTCGCCTTCACGCTCGCGGACGGCATCGAGTACGTGCAGGAGTGCGTCGATCGCGGGCTCGAGGTGGACGCGTTCGCGCCGCGGCTCAGCTTCTTCTGGGACGTGCACAACGACTTCTTCGAGGAGGTCGCGAAGTTCCGGGCCGCGCGCCGGATCTGGGCGCGCACGCTGAAGGAGCGGTTCGGGGCCAGGAAGAAGGAGTCGCTGCTGCTCCGCACCCACGCCCAGACGGCCGGGGTCTCGCTCACCGCGCAGCAGCCCTACAACAACGTCGTCCGCACCGCCCTCCAGGCCTTCGCGGCGGTGCTGGGCGGCACGCAGTCGCTCCACACGAACTCCCTCGACGAGACCTACGCGCTCCCCACCGAGGAGGCGGTCACCATCGCGCTCCGCACGCAGCAGATCATCGCGCACGAGTCGGGCGTGGACCGCGTGGTGGATCCGCTCGCCGGGAGCCACTACGTCGAGTGGCTCACCGACGAGATGGAGCGGCGCGCCCTCGAGCACATCCGGCGCATCGACGAGATGGGCGGGATGCTGCGCGCGGTGGAGGAGGGCTACCCGCAGCGCGAGATCGCCGAGAGCGCCTACCGTTACCAGCGCGACGTCGAGGCGGGCGAGCGGATCGTCGTCGGCGTGAACGCGTTCAGGACCGAGGCGGAGGAGCCGATCCGGATCCTCAAGATCGACGAGACCGTGGCGCGCCGGCAGGTGGAGCGGCTCCGCGAGGTGAGGGCCTCGCGCGACGCGGCCCGGGCCGCCGCCGCGCTCTCCGCCATCGAGCGCGCGGCCAGGGACGGCACGAACGTCGTGCCGTCCGTCATCGACGCGGTGAAGGCCTACGCGACGCTCGGCGAGATCTCGGACGTCTTCCGCGAGGTCCACGGCGTTTACCGGGAGGACGGGCGCTTCTAGCCGCCGGCCGGGCCGGCTGGGTCGCGCCGTCGAGTCGAGCGGTCTTCATCCCGGCGGGTCGCTCGGGTGGCGAAACGCCGCGGAGTTGCGGTACACCAGCGGAGCGCTGGAACTGTCGTCATTTCAACGGAGACGAAGGCATGAGCCCCGCGAAAGAGCGTCCCCTCCGCATCGTCGTCGCGAAGCCCGGCCTGGACGGTCACGACCGCGGCGCCAAGATCATCGCCCGCGCGCTGCGCGACGCCGGCTTCGAGGTCATCTACACCGGCCTGCATCAGACGCCGGAGATGATCGTCGCCGCCGCCATCCAGGAGGACGCGGACGCGATCGGCCTCTCCATCATGTCCGGCGCGCACATGACGCTCTTCCCCGCGGTGGTCGAGCTCCTCGGGGAGAAGGACGCGAAGGACGTCGTGGTCTTCGGAGGCGGGATCATCCCGCAGGACGACGTGCCCAAGCTGAAGGAGAAGGGCGTCGCCGAGGTGTTCCTGCCCGGCTCGCCGACGCAGGGCATCATCGACTGGATCCGGGCGAACATCCGCCCGCGCGTCGCGGCCGCCTAGCGGCGCACGATCCCTGCCTGCGCCGGGCGGACTCGTCGCTTCGCTGCTCGGCGTACCGGAAGCAGTACGCCTGCGCTGCTCCGCTCCTCTTGCGCCCGGCTCGGCGACGGGCTCGTGCGCCTCGCGGCTTTCGGCTAACCGCCCGAGCCGATCATCGGCAGGAGCCCCGCGCCGCCCTTCGGCATCTCGTGGCGCTCGCCCTTCGCAAGGAGCGCCGTCCGCACCGCCCGGGCGATCTCCTCGTCGGAGGCGCCGGAGCGGACGAGCTCGCGCAGGGGCACGCGGTCCCGGCCGCCCAGGCAGGCGCGCAGGGAGCCGTCCGCGCCGACCCGCACGCGGTTGCAGCCGTCGCAGAAGTTCTCGGTCATGGCGCCGATGAAGCCCACGAGGCCGTGCACCGGCGCGCCGCCGACGTCCGAGGTGCCGCGCATGTGGTAGGCGGGCCCCCAGCCGCGCGTCGCGTCCGGCTCGAGGCGGATGCCCTGCGCCTCGAGGAGGCGCTTCACCTCCGAGGTCGGCACGGGCTTCCCCGGCCCGAACGGCATGAGCTCGATGAAGCGGGCGGTCGCGCCGAAGCGCCAGGCGAAGCGCGCGAGGTTCCCGAGCTCGTCCTCGTTCTCGTCGCGGACCACGACCACGTTCAGCTTCACCGAGTCGAACCCGGCGCGGAACGCGGCCTCGATGCCGGAGACGATCCGCTCGAGCGTCGCGGCGCGGCCGGAGATTCGCTGGAGCTTCGCCGGATCGAGCGTGTCGAGCGAGACGTTGAGGCGGGACACGCCCGCGTCGCGCAGCAGGGTCGCGTGCGTCGCGAGGGCGTGGCCGTTGGTCGTGAGGGCGATCTCCTCGATGCCGGGCGTCGCCTTCACGTCGCGCACGATGTCGAGGAGCTCGCGGCGGAGCGTCGGCTCGCCGCCGGTGAGCCGCACGCGCCGGATGCCGAGCTTCGCGAACACCCCGACCACGCGCGCGAGCTCGGGCCGCGAGAGGGGGTCCTCCTGCCGGTCCGGCCCCATCGGCGCGCAGTAGGAGCAGCGGAAGTTGCAGCGGTCGGTGAGGGACAGCCGCAGGTACTGGATCTTGCGCCCCTGTCCGTCGACGAGGGGCCCGCTCACCGGCAACGCGTTGACGGGCTCGGACACGCGCCCCTTATACCCGATAAGCGCGGTCCAGATCATCCGGTGGTGACGGCGGCCAGCGGCGGGGCAGGGCGCAGTTCCGGTGATCCGTGGGAGGGCCCCGCGCGAAGCGCGGGAGGGGCGAAGCCCCTCCGGCGGGGAACGGTCGCGAACCCGCGAAGCGGGCGCGACCGTTCACGGGCCCCGCCGAGCAGGGGTGGGGCCCCGACGACGGCGGCCAGCCGTCGGCGGGGCGGGGGACGCAGTCCCCCGTGAGATCAAATCGGCCTGGCCTGCGTCGTCCGCGCCAGGTCGGCGAGCTCCTCCGGCGACATCGAGAGGAACGCGTCGGCGCAGCGGGGATCGAACTGGGTCCCGGAGCAGCGCGCGATCTCGGCGCGCGCCGCGTCCACCGGGCCGCCCTTGCGGTAGGGCCGGTCGCTCGTCATCGCGTCGAAGCAGTCGGCGATCGCGAAGATGCGCGCGCCGATGGGGATCGCGTCGCCCGCGAGGCCGCGCGGATAGCCGCCGCCGTCGTAGCGCTCCTGGTGGCAGAGCACGATCTGCGCCGGCACGTCGAGGAACTCGACCGACTGCAGGATGTTGAAGCCGATCTGCGGGTGCTTGCGCATCTCTTCCCACTCGGCCGGCGTGAGCTTCGCGGGCTTGAGGAGGATCGCGTCGGGCACGCCGATCTTGCCGATGTCGTGGAGGAGGGCGCCGCGGCCGATGTCGGGCAGCTCCTTCTCGGTGAGGCCGAGCCGCTTCGCCACGGCGAGCGTGTAGCGCACGACGCGCTGGGAGTGGTCGCTCGTCTCGTGCTCGCGCGCGTCGAGCGCGGCGACGAGCGACCAGAGCGTCTGGGAGTAGGTGGCCTGCAGGTCCCCGAGCGTCCGCGACAGCTCCGCGGTCTTCTCGCGCACGCGGTTCTCGAGGCTGCGCCGGTAGCGCTGCCGCGCGAGCTCTAGGCGCCGTCGCCCGAGTGCCCGCTCGATCGCGCGGATGAGGTCCGTGACCTTGGGCGGCTTGAGGAGGTAGTCCGCCGCGCCGTTTCGCAGGCACTCGACCGCGGCCTCGGTGTCGCCGAAGGCGGTCAGCATGATGACGGCGGTGTCCGGGTGGAGCTCGCGGATCCGGTCGAGGAACCAGAAGCCGTCCTTGCCCGGCATCCGGACGTCGCTGATCGCGAGCGAGAACTCGCTCAGCCGGGCCGCGTCCAGGGCGGCCTCCGCCGAGGAGACCGCCGTGACGGCGTAGCCCTCCTCCCCGAGCAGGACCGCGATGACGTCGCGCACCGACGTGTCGTCGTCGACGATGAGGATCCGGGTGGGTTCGCTGGGGGACTCCGCCATTCGAGCGCTTCTTCCTTCGGCGAAGAGGGGGCGCCCAGAAGGGGCGGGTGCCGAAACTATAGCATGCAGGTCGCACCCCCAATGCCCAGCATTCGCCCGGCGGTCGCCCGTTTGAGCGCCGCGTCTTGACCTAGCGCCAGTCCACCGCTACATCCCGCGCGGCAACATGTCCGACACCCCGCGCAGCAGCCTGCCCGTCCTGGGCTCCGCCGGCGAGCCGCCGCAAGACCCGAGATCCATCCTCCAGGCCTTCCGGGAGCAGGGCGTGCCGATGACCGCGCGGAAGCCCGGCTGGCTGCGGGTCAACGTGCCGGGCGGCGAGCGCTACCAGAAGGTGCGCGAGACGGTGAAGGGGCTCGAGCTCCACACCGTCTGCGAGGAGGCGCACTGCCCGAACGTGGCCGAGTGCTGGGGGGGCGGGACCGCCACCGTCATGTTGATGGGCGACGTCTGCACCCGCGGTTGCCGCTTCTGCAACGTGAAGACGGCGGCCCAGCCGCCGCCGCTCGACGCGGACGAGCCGCGCCACCTCGCGGAGGCCATCGCGAAGCTCGGCCTCGACTACATCGTCGTGACGAGCGTCGATCGGGACGACCTGCCCGACGGCGGCGCCGGCCACTTCGCCGACGCGATCCGGCGCCTGAAGGCGATCCCCGGCCTCCTCGTCGAGGTGCTGACGCCGGACTTCCGCGGCGACGCCGCCGCGGTGCGCGCGGTCGGCGAGGCCGCGCCGGACGTGTTCGCGAACAACCTCGAGACGGTCCGCCGGCTCACGCCGGTCGTGCGGGATCTCAAGGCCGGCTACGACCAGACCCTCGGCGTCCTCGCGCAGATGAAGCGCGAGTTCCCGCGGATCGTGACGAAGTCCTCGATCATGGTCGGGCTCGGAGAGACCGAGGACGAGCTCGTCCAGGCGATGAAGGACCTGCGCGCGTCCGGCGTGGAGATCCTCACGCTCGGCCAGTACCTGCGGCCGAGCGCCTGGCACCTGCCCGTCGTCGAGTTCGTGACGCCCGAGAAGTTCGCGGCGTGGCGGGAGGCGGGCCTCGCGCTCGGCTTCCGGTACGTGGCGAGCGGACCGCTCGTACGGTCCAGCTACCGCGCCGCCGAGCTGTTCCTGAGGGGCGAGATCGCCTCGCGAGCCCCTGGTCCCTGACCGGAGCGACTCATGCGCCGAGAGCACGAGGTGGGGGCGGTACCGAGGCGGCAGCGCGGCAACCACCGCGAGTGGGAGCCCGGCCGCTTCGTGAAGGAGTTCCCGCTGTACCGCCTCGTCGCCGAGGACGGCGAGCTCGTCGGTCCGCCCGACGAGGTGACGCTGTCCGACGCCGAGGTGCTGAAGCTCTACGAGCTCATGGTCCTCAACCGGGCGCTCGACGAGCGGATGATCACGCTCCAGCGCCAGGGCCGCATCGGCTTCTACATCGGCTCCATCGGCGAGGAGGCCTCGATCCTCGGCTCCGCCGCGGCGATGGACGAGCAGGACTGGATCTTCCCCTGCTACCGCGAGCACGGCGCCGCGCTCATGCGCGGGATGCCGCTCGTCGCCTTCCTGTGCGAGCTGTTCGGCAACGCCGGCGACGCCCTGAAGGGCCGGCAGATGCCGTGCCACGAGGCCTGGCGGCCCGGCCGCTTCACCTCGATCTCCTCGCCCATCTCCACGCAGATCTCGCACGCCGTCGGCGCCGCCTGGGCGGCGCGCCTCAAGGGCGATCCGATGGTCGCCATCACCTACTTCGGCGAGGGCGGCACGAGCGCCCACGACTTCCACACCGGCCTCAACTTCGCGGCCGTCCGCAAGCTCCCGGTCGTGTTCATCTGCCGCAACAACGGCTGGGCGATCAGCGTGCCGCGCGAGCGGCAGACCGGCTCGGAGACGATCGCGCAGAAGGCCATCGCCTACGGCATGCGCGGCGAGCGGGTCGACGGGAACGATCTCCTGGCGGTGCACGCGGCGACGCGGCGCGCCCGCGCGCGCGCGGCGGCGGGGGAGGGGCCCACGCTCATCGAGTGCGTCACCTACCGCGTCGAGGGCCACTCCACCTCCGACGATCCGCGCGCCTACCGCCCGGCGGAGCTGGTCGAGCCGTGGAAGCGGAAGGATCCGCTCCTGCGCATGCGCCGCTTCCTCGCGCGGCGCGGGGCGCTCGACGACGCGGGGGACGAGCGGATCCGCGCCGGCGTGCGCGAGGAGCTGCAGCGGGTCCTCAAGGAGGCGGAGGCGTTCGCGCCGAAGCCGCCGCTCGAGTCCCTGTTCGAGGACGTGTACGCGGAGCCGACCCCGCTCCTCCGCGAGCAGCTCGCCGAGCTCGAGGCCGCGGTCGCCGCCGATCCGCGCGTCGCGAACCCCCGCCACTCCGACGCCTGAACGCCCGGGAGGTCCGCATGCCGACGATGAACATCATCCAGGCGGTGAACGACGCCCTGCGCCTCGAGATGCGTCGCGACCCCGACGTCGTGGTGATGGGCGAGGACGTCGGGAAGTTCGGCGGCGTGTTCCGCGCCACGCAGGGGCTGTACGACGAGTTCGGCGCCGATCGCGTGATGGACACGCCGCTCGCGGAGGGCGGCATCATCGGGACCGCGCTCGGCATGGCGCTCTACGGCCTGCGGCCCGTCCCGGAGATCCAGTTCGCGGACTTCATCTTCCCCGCGTTCGACCAGATCGTGAACGAGGTGGCGAAGTACCGGTACCGCTCCGCGGGTCAGTACTCCTGCCCCATGGTGATCCGCACGCCCTACGGCGGCGGCATCAAGGGCGGCCACTACCACTCGCAGTCGCCGGAGACGCACTTCGTCCACACCGCCGGGCTCAAGGTGGTCGTGCCCTCGAACCCGTACGACGCGAAGGGCATGCTCATCAGCGCCATCCGCGATCCGGACCCGGTGCTGTTCTTCGAGCCGAAGCGCGTGTACCGCGCCGCGAAGGGCGAGGTGCCCGAGGGCGAGTACCAGGTCCCCATCGGCAAGGCGAAGGTGACGCGCGAGGGCTCGGCGCTGACGCTCGTGGCTTGGGGCTCGATGTGGCACGAGGTCGAGCAGGCCGCGCGCGAGGCGGAGGCGGAGGGCATCGACTGCGAGGTCATCGACCTGCGCTCGCTGCAGCCGCTCGACACCGACACGCTCGTCCAGTCGGTGAAGAAGACCGGCCGCGCCATCGTGGTGCACGAGGCGCCGCGCACCTGCGGCTTCGGCGCGGAGCTCGCCGCGATCCTGCAGGAGAAGTGCTTCCTCCACCTCGAGGCGCCCATCACGCGCGTGACCGGGTTCGACACGCCGTTCCCGTACACGCTCGAGAACGAGTACCTGCCGCGCGCGCCGCGCGTGCTGAAGGCGATCCGCGAGGTCGTGTCGTACTAGGGCTGCCCCCGGGCAAGCGAGGCCGAACCCATGGCGTACAAGCTCGAGCTCCCCGACATCGGCGAGGGCGTCGTCGAAGCCGAGGTGCAGCAGTGGTTCGTGAAGCCCGGCGACGTCGTCGCCGAGGATCAGCCGCTCGTCGAGGTGATGACCGACAAGGCGACGGTGGTCATCCCCTCGCCGAAGCGCGGGCGGGTCGTGAGGCTGTTCTGGAAGGTGGGCGACGTCGCGAAGGTGCACTCGCCGCTCGTGGAGCTGGAGCTCGAGGGGGCGTCGGCGCCGCCGCCGTCGGCGCCGAGCACGGCCCAGGCGAAGGCCGGCACGGAGGCGCCCGCGGCCCGGGCCGCGACGCAGGCCGTTCCGCTCGCCGCCGCGCCGGGGGCGGCTCCGGCCCTGTCCCAGCGCCCCGCGGGCCAGAAGGCGCTGGCGACGCCGGCGGCGCGGGCGCTCGCGCGCGCGCTCGAGATCGACATCAACGCGGTGGCCGGCTCCGGGCCGGGCGGGCGCGTCACGAAGGAGGACCTCGCCGAGTTCCGGAACGCCACGAACGGGCATGGCCGCCCGGAGCGCGGGACCGCGCCCTCGGCCGAGGTCATGCCCGCGCGGCCGGCGGCGCCCATCCCGCTGCGCCCCGAGGGCGGCGGCGCCGAGGAGCGCGTGCCGCTCCGCGGGGTCCGCAAGCGGATCGCCGAGAACATGGCCCGCTCCAAGCGGACCGCCGCGCACTTCACCTTCGTCGAGCAGTGCGACGTGACGGAGCTCGCGCGGGTGAAGGACCGGATCGCCGCCGCCGCGAAGGAGGAGGGCGTCAAGGTGACGTTCCTCCCGTTCATCGTGAAGGCGGTCGTCGCCGCGCTGAGGAAGTTCCCGAAGCTCAACGCCACGATGGACGACGAGCGCGGCGAGCTCGTGCTGCACCGCCGCCACGACATCGGCATCGCCTCCGCGACGGACGCGGGGCTCGTCGTGCCGGTGGTGCGCGGCGCGGACCGGCGCTCGCTCGTCGAGCTCGCGCGGGAGATCGAGCGGCTCGCGCAGGACGCGAAGGCCGGGCGGGCGCGGCCGGAGGACATGGGCCGCTCGACCTTCACCATCACGAGCCTCGGCGCGCTGGGCGGGATGTTCGCGACGCCGGTCCTCAACTACCCGGAGGTGGGCATCCTCGGCGTGCACCGCATCCGACCCACCCCCGTGGTGCGGGACGGGCAGGTCGTGGTCCGGGACGTGATGCACGTGTCCATCACGAGCGACCACCGCGTCATCGACGGCCACGAGGCGGCGGCCTTCTGCTACGAGATCATCCGGACGCTCGAGGATCCGAACCTGCTCTTCATGCACATGGCGTAGGCCCGCGCTGATCGACACCCACTGTCACCTCGACAAGCTCGAGTTCGCGCCCGATCGCGACCGGGTCCTCGGGCGCGCCCGGGCGGCGGGCGTCTCGGAGGTCGTCGTCCCGGCGATCGGGCCCGACGGCTGGGCGGGCCTCGCCGGCTGGGCGCGCGCCACCCCGGGCGTGCACTTCGGGCTCGGCCTCCACCCGCAGCTCCTCCCCGAGCTCGACCCGCGGGACGACGCGCGGCACCTGGCGGCGCTCGAGGCCGCGCTCGCCGAGGGCGGCGCGGTGGCGGTGGGGGAGTGCGGCCTCGACGGGCCGAGCGTCGCCGCCGGCGCCCCGCTCGAGCGACAGGTGCGGGTGCTCCGCGCGCACCTCGCCCTCGCCCGGCGGCACCGGCTCCCGGTCGTGCTCCACTGCCTGAAGCTCCACGAGCCGCTCATCGCGCTCCTCGAGGAGGCGCCGCTCCCCGCAGGCGGCGTGCTCCACAGCTTCTCGGGCAGCGCCGACCAGGTGAAGGGCTACCTGCGCTTCGGCCTCCACTTCTCGTTCGCCGGCCCGGTGACCTACGAGCGCGCGCGGCGCCCCATCGCCGCCGTCCAGGCGGTCCCGCCGGACCGGCTGCTTCTCGAGACCGACGCGCCGGACCAGACGCCGCGCCCGCACCGGGGCCGGAACGAGCCCGCGTTCCTCCCCGAGATCGCCTCGGCCGTGGCGCGCGCCACCGGGCGCTCGGTCGAGGAGGTGGACGCGCTCACCACCGCGAACGCGCGGGCGCTCTTCCGGCTCGGGCCCCAGGGGCGGTAGAAGAGCGCGCGCATGGACACGCGTCGGCATCTTGCCGGGGGGGCGCAGACGGCGCGCCCCGCCGATCCCCCGGTCGCTCCGGCTCCCGCCTCGCCGCGCCACGACCGCACCGCGCGCCTCCTCGGCGCGGACGCCATGGAGCGGCTCGCCCAGGCGCACGTGGTCGTGCTCGGCATTGGCGGGGTGGGGAGCTTCGCGGCGGAGGCGCTCGTGCGCGCCGGGGTCGGGCGGGTCACGCTCGTGGACGGCGAGCGCGTGGACGAGACGAACGCGAACCGCCAGCTCCACGCGCTCGAGGGCGCGTTCGGCGCGCTGAAGGTCGAGGAGATGGCGGCCCGCCTCGCGCGGGTGAGCCCGGCCGTGCGGGTGGACGCGATCGCCGAGTTCTACTCGGAGGCGAGCGCGGAGCGCATCGTCCCGGCGGGCGTGTCGTTCGTCGTGGACGCGATGGACACCGTGGTCGCGAAGCTCCACGTCATCCAGCGCTGCCTCGCGCTCGGCGTCCCCATCGTCACCTCCCTCGGCGCCGCGCGGCGGCTCGATCCCACCGCCATCCAGGTGACCGACCTCTGCGAGTCGCACACCGATCAGCTCGGCAAGGACGTCCGCAAGTACCTGCGCCGGCGGCACGGGATCTCCGCGGCCGAGCCCACCGGCGTCCTCGCCGTCTGGTCGATCGAGACGCCGCGCGAGACGCTCGCGCTCCCGGGCGACGACGGCGGTGTCCCCGGCGCGCGCCCGCGCGGGTCGGAGGAGCGCCGCCGCGGCCCGAAGGTGTACGGCAGCGCGGCGTTCGTCACCGGCGCGTTCGGCCTCGCCGCCGCGGCCGCCGTCGTGCAGCGGCTCTCCGGCGTCGCGCCCGAGACGCACCGGATCCTCTCGGAGAAGGAGGAGGCGCGGCGGCGCAAGCGGCAGCGCGCCCGCTGAGCGGGCAGGCCATCCCTCTCGGGGGAGCCGCTTTCGTGTTGACCGTCGGCGTCCCGCCGATAGAGTCCCCGCGCGCGCGAGGTCGCGCGGTTACATCTTCACCCAAGGACTCCACCCAGGAGATCGCTCCATGGCCACCAAGACCTTCGACGCCGTCGTGATCGGCGCCGGCGTGGGCGGATACCCCGCCGCCATCCGGCTCGCGCAGCTCGGGAAGAAGGTGGCGCTCGTCGAGAAGGAGACGCTCGGCGGCGTGTGCCTGAACTGGGGCTGCATCCCGTCGAAGGCGCTCATCGCCGCGGCGAACCTCGTGGACGAGATCAAGCACGCGGCCGAGCGCGGCATCGTGGCCGGCGAGCCGAAGGTGGACGTCGCGAAGCTGCGCGAGTTCAAGAACGGCGTGGTCAAGAAGCTCACGAGCGGCGTCGGCCTGCTCGAGAAGGGCAACGGCGTCGAGGTGGTGAAGGGGACGGCGACCTTCGTCTCGCCCACGGCCATCGACGTCGAGCAGAACGGCGAGCGGACGCGCGTCGAGGCGCAGGCCTTCATCGTGGCGACGGGAGGCCGCCCGGTCGAGATCCCGGGCTTCAAGTTCGACGGCAAGGACGTGTGGAGCGCGAAGGAGGCCGTCGATCTCCCGGAGGTCCCGAAGCGCCTCGTCTGCATCGGCGGCGGCATCATCGGGATGGAGCTCGGCACGGTCTACGCGAAGCTGGGCTCGCAGGTCACGTTCCTCGAGGCGCTGCCGAACATCCTCACCGGCATCGACCCGGAGGCCGTGCGGTTCGTGCAGAAGAACCTGCGCCAGCGCGGCGTCACCGTGCACGTGAACGCGAAGGCGAAGGGGTTCGAGCGCAAGGGCGCCGCGCTCGCGGTCAAGGTCGAGGTGGAGGGGAAGGAGACCACGATCGAGTGCGACAAGATCCTCGTCGCCGTCGGGTTCCGGCCGAGCCCCGAGGGGCTGGGGCTCGACAAGATCGGCGTGAAGGTCGGGCCGAAGGGGATCGAGGTCGACGCGCAGTACCGGACGAGCGTGCCGTCGGTCTTCGCGATCGGCGACGTGACGGGTGGGCCGTTCCTCGCGCACAAGGCGTCGAAGGAGGGCGAGATCGCGGCGGAGGTGATCGCCGGGATGAAGTCCGCGCGCGACTGGGTCGCGATGCCGGGCGGCATCTTCACGGATCCGGAGATCGGCACCGTCGGACTCTCCGAGGAGGAGGCTCGCGCGCAGGGGTACGACCCCATCACCGGGAAGTTCTCGTTCGGCGCGCTCGGCCGCGCGATCGCGATCGACCACACGGACGGGTTCGTGAAGGTGGTCGCCGACCGCGCCTCGAAGCTCCTCCTGGGCGTGACGGCCGTCGGGCCGGAGGCGGCGGATCTCATCGCCGAGGCCACGCTGGCGCTCGAGATGGGCGCGTACCTCGAGGACGTCGCGCTCACCATCCACGCGCACCCGACCCTCCCCGAGGCGTTCATGGAGGCGTGCAAGACCGCGCTCGGCGAGCCCATCCACATGCTGAAGCCGCCCGAGCGCAAGAAGAAGGGCGAGGCCGCCGAGCCCGCGCGGGCGTGACGGGCGCCGCGAACGTGCGCACGCTCCTCGTCCACAGGCTCGGCCGCGTCGAGTACGAAGACGGCCTCGCGCTCATGCGCCTCGCGGGCGAGGCGGTGCGGGCCGCGACGCCGCCCGGGGTCGATCACCTCTTCCTGCTCGAGCACCCGCCGGTCGTGACGCTCGGGCGCGGCGCGGACCGGGCGAACATCGTCGCCGCCCCCGCCTGGCTCGAGAAGCAGGGCTTCGAGCTGCACGACACCGACCGCGGGGGCGACGTCACCTACCACGGGCCCGGCCAGATCGTCGGCTACCCCGTGGTCGACCTCGCCGACCGCCCCGACGTGCGCCGCTACGTCGCCGCGCTCGAGGAGGCGATGATCCGCACCTGCGCGGATTACGGGGTCGAGGCGGGGCGGCACGAGGAGCACCGGGGCGCCTGGGTCGGCCGCAAGAAGATCGGCGCGGTCGGCGTCCACCTGTCGCGCTGGGTGACCTCGCACGGCTTCGCGTTCAACGTCCGCACCGACCTCACGCACTTCCAGGTGATCGTGCCGTGCGGCATCGCCGATCCGCGCCTCGGGGTCACGAGCCTCGAGGCCGAGCTGCGCGAGCGGGGCAGGGCGGTGCCGGAGCTGCCGGAGGTGGAGGAGCGGCTCGCCGCCCACGCGGCGGAGGCCCTGGGGCGCGCGCGCGAGGACGCGTCCCCGGACCTGCGCACGGTCTCGGTGGTGCCGGTCGGCGCCGACGGGCGCGTGCTGCTCCTGCGCCGCAGCGAGGCGCGTGGCGGCTTCTGGCAGCCGGTGACCGGGCGCATCGAGGCGGGCGAGAGCGAGACGGAGGCGGCGCGGCGCGAGCTGCGAGAGGAGACCGGCGCGGACGTGCCGGTCGAGCCGCTCGGCTACCGGCACGCGTTCGGCGTCGACCCCGTCCTGGCACGGCTCCCCGGCGGCGCGCTGCGGCTCGCGGAGGAGACCGCCTTCGCCGCCCGGCTCCCGGCCGGCTTCGAGGTCCGCATCTCCGACGAGCACGCCGAGCACGTCTGGCTCACGCCGGCGGAGGCCCTCGAGCGGCTCCGCCTGGCGGGGCTGCGCAAGGCGGTGCGGCTCGCGACGGGCTCGCCCGCCTCGCGCTGAGGCCGGCTTCCCCGGCCAGGCGCCCGGACCCGGGAGACGTGTGGTCCGAGGTGGTCCGGGCGGCGGCTCGGCGCTGTCCCGCGTCCATGGCATGATGCGCGCCGTGGTCGTCACCGAGCGCCATCGCCTCCGCGAGAAGCTTCCGGACCTCGGCAACGCCGCGCGCACGCTCGCGCTGCGCGGCGTGCCGCGCGAGGTCCGCATCCCCGGGTGGACCGGGCCGACGTTCTTCTCCTCCGAGCTCGCCGACGGGAGGCTCCGCACGCTCGAGCAGTTCGCGAGCGGCGGCGCGGAGACGGCGGGCGTGACGGGCTGGGTGATCGGCTCCATGCGCGACCCGATGTCCTGGGGCGACGAGCCGCCCGCCGCGGTCTTCGTCCTCGAGCGGGTGAGCGGCCGCGTGCTGCTCGTCGACCTGGAGCAGGGGCAGCGGCCCGCGTTCGTGAGCTCGAGCGCGGGCCTGTTCCTCGACGCGATCGACGTGTTCCTGCAGTGGTGGGGCGCCGAGGAGCCGGTCGCGCAGCGGCTCAAGCGGATCCGCACGGATCTCGCCCGCATCGACCCGCCGGCGATGGCCTCGCCGGCGAACCACTGGCCGCAGTGGCTCGATGATCTGAACGAGAGCTGAACGGGGGCTGCGCCCCCGCCCCGCCGACGGCTGACCGCCGTCGTCGGGGACCCCACCCCTGCTCGCCGGGTCCCGTGCGCCGCCGCGAGCGGCTTCGCCGCTTCCGCGGCGTCGCCCCGGCGGGCTCGCTTCGCTCGCCTGTTCGCGAAGCATGATCGGCCGTTCAGCCGTGGCGGGACCGCTCGCGGCGGCCTCCCGGACCGCGCCGGTCGCCCGCTCGCGCCCCAGGGGGGTCGCGATCCCGGCCACAGTTGGTATCATCGCGGCTTTCGCCCGGAACTCCACACCATCCAGCCCCGCGGGATCCGTTCGATGATCAGCGTCGAGAAGATCGGTGGCACCTCGATGTCGGCGTTCGAGGACGTCCTCCGCAACATCATGCTGCGCGACCCGAAGCGCGTGCACGGCCGCGTCTACGTCGTGTCCGCCTACGCCGGCGTGACGAACCAGCTCCTCGAGCACAAGAAGACCGGCGAGCCCGGCGTCTACGCGCGGTTCGCGAACGGCGCGGACTACGCGAGCGCGCTCGAGGGGCTCACCGCCAAGCTCAAGGAGATCAACGCGGGCCTCGCCCCGATCGGCCTCGATCTCGCCCGCGCCGACGGCTTCATCGAGCGGCGGATGCGCGAGCTGCGCGCCTACCTCGACTCGATGCGCCACGTCCTCGCGAGCGGGTACCTCCGGCGCGACAACGTGCTGCTCGCCGCGCGCGAGATGCTCGCCGCCATCGGCGAGGCGCACAGCGCCTTCAACAGCGTCGAGATCCTGAAGGCGAAGGGCGTCGCGGCATCGCTCATGGACCTCACCGGCTTCGACGACGACGAGCCGTTCACCATCGACGAGCGCATCCACGCCTCGTTCAAGGGCGTCGACCTCGCGAACCAGGTGGTGGTCGTCACCGGCTACACGAAGGGCGTCGAGGGGATCATGCGGGAGTTCGACCGCGGCTACTCCGAGGTCACCTTCAGCAAGGTCGCCGTCGAGATCAAGGCGAACGAGGCGGTCATCCACAAGGAGTTCCACCTCTCCTCGGCGGATCCCCAGCTCGTGGGCGCGGAGAACGCGGTGGTGGTCGGGATGACGAACTACGACGTCGCCGATCAGCTCGCCGACGTGGGCATGGAGGCGATCCACCCGAAGGCGGCGAAGCCCATGGAGCTCGCCGGCATCGCCATCCGGCTCAAGAACACCTTCGAGCCCGACCACCCGGGCACGCTCATCACGAAGCAGTACACCGGCAAGCAGGCGCGCATCGAGATCATCGCCGGCTCGCCGAAGGTGACCGCGGTCGAGATCCACGATCCCTCGATGGTCGGGACGGTCGGCTTCGACTACGGGGTGATGGAGCTGTTCCGCAAGCACGGCGTCTCCTACATCCTGAAGGCGACCAACGCGAACTCGATCACGCACGTCGTCTGGGAGAAGTCGGTGAGCGCGGGCTTCGTCGAGGAGCTCGAGAACGCCTACGAGGTCGTGACCGCCGTGCCCTCCGCGATCGTCTGCGTGATCGGCACGAACATCGCGTTCCCCGGGGTCCTCGCCCGCGCCACCGCGGCGCTCGCCGAGAACGGCATCAACGTGAACGCCGTCTCCCAGTCGCTGCGCCAGACGAGCATCCAGTTCGTCATCAACCGCGACGACTACAAGCGCGCGGTGGTGGCGCTCAACTCGGCGCTCTGCCTCAACCCTCCCGTCGCGGCGTGAGGCTCGCGAGGGCGGCGTCCCGCGACCGCGGGGCGCCGCCGCCCGCGCACCCCCTCCCACCTTCCTGACGACCCGGCGCGGGTGGCACTTTCCATTCCGCGCGGGGGAGCGTGTCTCTCTCCGTAGACCGCGCCGGAATGATCCGGCCGACCACCGAGGTCTCCGAGATGAGAAAGACGATCGCCGCGCTGTCCCTCGCCGTGCTCGCGTCAGCGTGCGGGAAGCAGGACATCACCCCTGACGAGGCGCGGAGCGCCGTCCCCGAGTCGAGCGCCATCCGCATCGACACCCCGAAGGACAGCGCGGACGCTTCCTCCCCGTCCTCCCCGGCCGCGCTCACCGCGACCGCCGAGGCGACCTTCGACGCCCGCTTCCCCGCCCTGACGACCTCGGACTACGCGCGCTGGTCCTACGTCACCGCCTGGACCGTGAACGGCGGCGCGTGGTGGACGCTCGCGACGCTCCGCCTCGTCACGCTCCTCCCGCCGACCGCCTGCAGCGGCGACACGTGCACCTGGGGCCCCTGGGACGAGGAGAGCAAGGTCCAGGTCGGGCTCAAGGTGAAGCGCTGGCAGCTCGTCGTCACGAAGGTCGAGGAGGGCAAGTTCACCTACGAGCTCTCGGCCATGAACCTCCTCGTGCCCGGCCCGTTCCTCTCCATCGTGAGCGGCGTCGCCGAGCCCGCCGGCCCCGGCCGCGGCAAGGGGCAGCTCACCGTCTCCTTCGACAACGCGCGCCAGCTCCCGGAGTCCGAGCAGCGCTACGGGACGCTGACGATCCAGTACGACACCACCGCCGAGGCCCGCGTCGACGCGCAGCTCGCCGGCGGGCGCGACGAGCAGAACGGGAACCCGCTCGACGCCGCGTACGCGTTCGTCGCGACGGGCGCCGGCGGGGACCTCCAGGTGGCGTTCCGCGGCCAGGACCCGGCGGCGAACCCGGTGAACCTCTCGCTCCACGCGCGCTGGGACGGGACCGGCGCGGGCCGCGGCGACGCGCGGGTCTTCGCCGAGGACGTGAACGGGAGCTGGACGTTCGACTACGGCGCGAGCGAGTGCTGGGCGGGCAAGGCGGGCGCCTTCGCGCTCACCTACGACACCGATCCGGCCTTCGGCGACGTGTCGGCCTGCGCGAGCGCCTTCCAGGGCGAGCCGCAGTACTCGACGCTCGGCCTCCCCTGAGCGGGGCGGATGGCGCGGCTCGAGGTCATCGCGGGAGGGAGGGCCGGCCCCGCCGGCCCGCTCCCCGCGGCCACGCCGGCGGCGGGGCTCGTCGAGGAGCTCTACCGCCGACACGCCGCGGGCGTGCTCGCGCGCTGCCGCTACCTGCTGCGCGACGAGGAGGGGGCGCGCGACGCGGCGCAGGAGGTCTTCGTCCGCGCGCTGCGCGCGCTCCCCGAGCTGCGCGCCGCCGCCTCGCCGAGCGCCTATCTCCTCACCGCCGCGACGCACCACTGTCTCAACGTCCTGCGCGCCTCGCGGGCGGCGTGGCGGGACGAGCTTACGCGGCTCGCCCGGGAGCGGGTGAGCGAGGGCATCGCGCCGGACTCCCGCGAGCTCGTGCGCGCGCTCCTCGGCGCGGCGCCGGTGGAGGCGCAGGAGGTCGCCGTGCTCTACTTCGTCGACGAGCTGACGCAGGCCGAGATCGCGGCGGCGACCGGCCGCAGCCTCCCGACCGTCCGCAAGCGGCTGCGCGAGTTCCTGGGCGCCGCGCGCGGCGCGCTCCGCGAGGCGTTCCCCGACCTGACCCTGCCGGATCCGGAGGAGCTGCCATGAAGACCGAGCTGGGCGGCCCCGGCGTCGCGTGCTCGATCTCCCGGATCCGCCGGCTCGAGGCGGGCGAGCTGACGGGCGACGAGCGCTCCCGCACCGAGGCGCACCTCGCCGGCTGCGCGCGGTGCCAGGCCTCGGCGCGCGAGCTCGCGCGCGAGCGCGAGGCGCTCCACGCGTCGCTCCCGTTCGAGCGGTTCGCCGCGGGCGTCGCGGAGGGGCTCGCCCGCGCGGACGCGCCGGCCGCGGCCCCGCGCCGCCGCCTCCTCCGCGCAGGGCTGGCGCTCGCGGCCCTCCTCGTCGCCGTGGCGGCGGTGCCGCTCCTCCAGCGGCTCGCGCCCGGGCCGGACACGCAGGACTGGCGCGCCAAGGGCGCCCTCGAGCTCACCCTGTGGGCGAGCGAGGGCGACCGCGTGCGGACGCTCGGGGAGGCCGAGCCGGTGCCGGCGGGCGCGTCGCTGCGCGTCGGGCTCCCCGCGTCGCGTCACGCGCACGCCGCGGTGGCGCTCGTGGACGGGGACGGCGTGGCGGTCCTCTTCGCCGGGCGGGCCACGGCGGGGGCGGTGGGGGACGCGTTCGCGTGGACGGGCGCGGGGGAGGGGGCGCTCGTGGCGGTGCTCGACGACCGCCCCGTGGACGTGGGCGCGCTGCGGGCCCGGCTCGAGCGGCGCGGGGCGGAGGGCGCCGCCGGGGCGGGGCCCGCGGTGATCGTCCGGCCG
>NZ_JALCZB010000024.1:0-61101 GCF_022690745.1 Anaeromyxobacter sp. SG64
GGCCCTGCGGCGGGCGGACGAGGCGCGCGCGCGGGCGGAGGCCGCGGAGGCCGGCGCGGCGGCCCGGCGCGCGGAGCTCGAGGCGCTCGAGCGGGAATGACGTACCGTGATGTCGGTATCGCGCTCTCACGCTGAGTGTGCTCTCATCGGGGGCCTTCGGATCCGGAGGTCCCGATGGGACGTGTGCGAGACGCGCTCATGGACGTGCTCGGCGACGTGAAGGTGTTCCGCTTCCCGATGTGGATCGTCTACGACCCCGGCTCCTACAAGGTGAAGGGCCGCGACGCGCGCGCGGTGATCGACCGCGTCCGTCCCGGCGACGTGCTCGTCCGCGGCTACGACGCGTACCTCGACGGGAAGCTCATCCCCGGCCTGTTCAGCCACGTGGGGCTGTACCTCGGCCGCACCACCCCCGCCGACCGCGACCTCGCTCCGGCGGGAGCCCGCGAGCGGCTGGCCCTCGGCGAGCAGATCGTCATCCACGCCATCGCGGAGGGCGTCCTCACCGAGGACGTGCTCGACTTCTGCCGCTGCGACCGGCTCGTCGTGCTGCGCTTCCCGGCCCGGCTCCGGCAGCGGGCCGAGGCGCCTGCGGACGATCCCCGCGCCCTCGGTGAGGAGGAGCGGCTCGTGCGCGACCGGCTCGTCGGGGGCGGCGAGGTCCCGTTCGAGGAGGCGTGGCCGGTGGTGCGCCAGGTGGCGCTCGCCCAGCTCGGGCGGCCCTACGACTTCGACCTCGACTTCACCGACCTCGAGCGGCTCTCCTGCACCGAGCTCGTCCACCGCGCGACGCGCTCGCTCGCGCCGTTCCTCGGCGTGCAGCCCGAGCTCCACCGCATCCTGGGCCTCTCCGGCGTGGGCATCCTGCCCGACGCGTTCGTGCGCGCGCCGCTCGAGCTCGTCTACGCGAGCCCGTCGGTGCCGGCCGAGCGGCTCGCTGCGCTCAGGCCCGCACCGCCCCCGGAGACCCCCGAGCAGTCGGTCGCGGCGGCGTGATCAGTTCCCCCGCGCGCAGCGCGCGAGCGCGGCCGCCTTGGCGCGAGCATCGGACGACCACGCGAGGGTGCGGAAGGCGTCGGTCGAGAGCGCGAACCACGCGAGCGTGAGATCCGCGCCCTCCTCGGTCTGCTCCAGGCCGGCGAGGAAGCCCTTCGGGTCGGAGACCTCGATCCCCGACTGCTTCCAGATCTCGGCGAGGTAGGCCGCGCGCTCGGCGCTGCAGTCGGGGTGCGCGCTCCTCCGCGGGGCCGTCGTCTCTTCCCCCGCTCCCGTCCCGTTGCCGGCCACCGCGCCCGGCTGCGCGCGCGCGCCGCTGCGCGCCGTCGCCTGCTCGGGGCTCGCCGCCGGGGGGGGCTCAGCGCGCGCGAGCGCCGCCGCCGGGACGACGGTGAACGACCCGATCTCGTCGTCCTCGGGTCCGGCCTCCTCCACCCGCAGATAACCCTCGGGGAGCTCGATCGTCTCGCCCGGAGCGTAGCGCTTCCCCAGCACCTCCACCTGCGCGTCCCCTGCGTCGATGGTCCCCTCGGCCCGGGGCGGCTCCGGACGGGAGACGACGGGGATCGCGGCGAGCGCGGCGACGACGAGGAGCGTGCGCGACATGGCGGAAGAGCCCTCCGGCACGACAACGTTCGCGCGGGCTCGAGGGTACGCAAGGCTCCGGGTGCGCGCCTGTGGGGGAGGCGGGCACGCTTCATGGGGCCCTCGCCGCCGGGACGTACGGGAGCGGTGCTCCCGCGCGGGCGGGGGCGCCTGCCGGGTCGGGAGGACAGCGAGGAATTCACCATGCGTTGACGGACTCAACGTTCGCCGCCCACGCGCGCGGATTCAGGGCGGTTCCAGGCAGCCGACCGTGGGGGCCCGCTGAGAACCTCCACGCGGCGGGTTGCCGCGGGAGCGCGGACCCGAACGAAAACGAGGGCTCACCGGCCCGAGAGCGCTGGCCCGTCGCTTGCGAAGCTGGAGGGTGTCCCGCCGGGACTTCGACCGCGAAGAAAGGGAGCGCAACCATGACGACGTTCGTCTCCATCCTCGAGGCGCTGGGAACGTTCCTCCTCGGTGCTGCGGGGCGCTCGGCGCTGTTCCTCGCCGGGCTCCTCGCGCTCGCGCTGCCCGCCCTCGCGCTCGCCCTCGCCTGGCGCGCGCGTGAGCGCCGCCGCGAGGCCGCCCTGGCGGACGCGGGCGACCTCGCCTACCGCCGGGACGCGTACTACGCGCCCAACCACACCTGGCTCGCGCCCGCCGCGAGCGGGCTGCGCGTGGGCCTCGACGACTTCGCGCAGCGGCTCCTCCCCTCGGCGAGCGCGGTCGAGCTGCCTCGCCGCGGCATGCAGGTGCGCCGCGGCGATCCCGTGGCGGTGGTCCGGGCGGGCGGCCGCATCGTCCGGATCACCGCGCCGGTGGACGGGCGCGTCGTGGCCGTGAACGGGACCTTGCGCGGCGATCCCGGCCTCGTGAAGCGCGAGCCCTACGGGCGCGGCTGGCTCTTCGCCCTCGCGCCCTCGGACGGCGTCTACATGACGTTCCCGCAGGATCGCGAGGGCGGCGGCTGGCTGCGCCGGGAGCGCGAGCGGCTCGACCGCTACGTCGAGGAGGAGCTCGGCCTCGCGGCGGCGGACGGCGGCGCGCTCCCTCCCCCCGCGCCCTCCACCCTCGGCGAGGACGGCTGGCAGCGGGTCCTCGCGCTGTTCCTCCGCCCCGCGTGACGCGCGAGGGAGGAGCGGACCGACGGCGAGCGGCGGCCCGTCCCGGCGAGACGCGGGGGCGGGCCGCCGGCCTCAGGGCGCGGCTCCGTGCGGTCGAGTGACCGCGAACCGCGATCCGTCGCTCATCATCAGAGGTTGTCCCAGGCGTACCGGCCGGCCTCGAGGACGTGCTTCGCGAGCTGCTTCACGGTCGCGTCCTCGTTCTCGTCGATGCCGGCGAGGTTCTGGTCGACGCGCCGCTTCGCCTGGCGGGCGAGGGCGCGGAGGATCTGGCGCTCCATCTCCGCCGACGCCTCGCCGCGATCGTCGATCTTGGTGGAGACGCGCGCGAGCACCGCCGCGAGCGCGAACAGGTCCACCATGATGTCCGCGAGGCGCCGCGTCGCGAGCTGCTCGCCGATGATCTTCTTGCCGTGCTTGCGGAGGATCCGGTCCGCGGCCCGCGCGAGCGCGGTCGCGGCCTCCTCGAAGAGCGCCGCCTCCGGGGCGAGCGACGGGTGGAGGAGCGTGAAGCGGCCCTTCTCGCGGCGCAGGCCGGTCGCGAGCTGGGCGCGCCGCTTGGCGTAGTCGGAGAGGACCCCGAAGCCCTTGATGGGATCGGCGAACACCCCGCGCATGGAGCTCGACAGGTCCTTCAGCTCCTCGGCGACGTCGTTCATGGCGGTGAGCGCGATGAACAGGCGCAGGATCTCGTTCGTGCCCTCGAAGATCCGGTTGATGCGGCTGTCGCGCAGCGCGAGCTCGTAGGGCATCTCGCGCATGTAGCCCTGGCCCGCCGCGATCTGGAGCGCCTCGTCGGCGGTCCGCCACAGCGCCTCGCTCGAGAGCACCTTCGAGATCGCCGCCTCGACCGCGTAGTCCTCGTAGCCGCGGTCCACGAGCCCGGCGACGAGGTTCACGACGCTCTCCGAGGCGTAGCAGTCGATGACCATCTGGCCGATCTTCTGCTGGATCGAGTCGTAGCTCGCGATGGGCTGCCCGAACTGCACGCGGTCGCGGGCCTGGTGCACCGCGAGCTCGATGAGCCGCTTCATGCCGCCCACCGAGCCGCCCCCGAGCCCGGTCCGCCCGGCGTTCAGGATCTTCATGGCGAGCTTGAAGCCCTGCCCGATCTCGCCGAGCACGTTCGCCGAGGGGACGCGGACGTCCTCGAGCACGACGGTGGTCGTGGACGAGGCGCGGATCCCCATCTTGTCCTCGTGGGGACCGGTCGAGACGCCCTTCATGTCGCGCGTCACGATGAAGGCGGTGATCCGGCCGCGGCCGTCGAGCGAGGTCTTCGCGAAGACCGTGAAGAAGTCGGCGATGCCGCCGTTCGTGATCCAGAGCTTCTCGCCGTTCAGGATCCAGTCGTCGCCGTCGCGCACCGCCGTCGTCTTGATGCCGGCGGCGTCCGAGCCGGCGCCCGGCTCGGTCAGGCAGAACGCGGCGACGAGCTCGCCCGTGGCGAGCCGCGGCAGGAAGCGAGCCTTCTGCTCCTCGGTCCCGAACAGGAGCAGGCCGCGCATGCCGATCGAGCTGTGCGCGCCGACGGTCACCGCCACGGAGGCGTCGTAGCGGGCGAGCTCCTGCATGATGCGCGAGTAGGCGGTGGCGCCGAGCCCCAGCCCGCCGTGCGCCTCCGGGATGACGAGGCTGAAGAGGCCCGCGTCCTTGAGCTCGCTCACGAAGTCCTTCGGCATCTCGCCGGCCCGATCCCAGGCGCGGAAGTCGCGCTCGCGCCCGCCGAGCATCGACTTGAGCGTCTGGAGCACCGCCGCCAGCGTCTCCTTCTCGCCCGTCTTCGGCTCCGGGTAGGGGAGGAGGATCTCCTCCTCGATCTCGCCCATGCAGAGCGAGCGCATGAAGCTCGCGGTCCTCTTGTCGGTCATCGGGAGGCCTCCGGGCCGGTTGATTCGAGAATCATAACGCGCCGCGCCATCCGGGTGCGAGGGCATGGCCCGGCCCGAGGGGGTACGTCGGGCAGCGGCGGCGCGGCCGGTGGGGCGACTTCCCCGGCGTCCCGGTCAGCGTCCCTTCGCCGGGGCCGCGTACAGGTCGAACACCCTCGAGAGCGCCCGCCGGCACACCGCGCAGAACGGCACCGGATCGCGCGTGAACATCACGCAGTCGAGCTCCGGCCGGTAGTAGCCGCTCGCCTCGTAGTTCGCGCCCTCGAACGCGCCCACCTTCCCGGCGGTCGGGGCGGCGGAGAGGAGCGCCGTCTCCTCCTTCTGCTGGGCGAGGAAGAGGGCGTCCATCTCCGCCTCCGCCCCGTTGCGCGCGCGGATCGCCTTGCGCTGCTCCTGGAACTCCTTCGCGCGGCGGGTGAACTCCTCCTTCGGCCACGGGGTCGGCAGCGGCACGCCCGGCGAGAGCAGCTCCTTCCACTTCGCGGCGTGCGGGTCGGCCGTGACGTTCGGCTCCCACGGCTCGGGACGCGCCTCGCTCGGCAGGTAGGCGGTCTCGGAGGTGAAGTACTCGTCGGCGAGCGCAGCGAGCGAGTGGCCGAGCTCGTGGACGAAGATGTAGCCCGCCCAGCGGTTGTCCGCGGCGACGGTGGCGTAGAGGTTGAAGATGCCGCCGCCGCCGTAGGTCTCGGCGTTCACGAGGATGGCGATCGCGTCGTAGGGCGCGAAGGACGCCACGTCGCGCAGCGAGCGGTTCTCGAAGGAGAGGACGTAGCGCTCCGAGCCGAACGCGTCGTACGTGGCGCCGACCCGGCTGCGGCGGTGGATCCCCGTGAGCGGGCGGGAGACGCCGCGCTCCTCCGCCGGCGGGCAGATCCCCCACACGTTGAAGTCCCGGCGCCGCGACCGGTACGGCTCGTGCTCGAAGAGGATCTCCAGGAGCCGGCGCGCGTCCTTCTCGAACTTGGCGCGCTCCTTCTCGGTGTAGCCGTCCCCGACGAGCAGCAGGTCGAGCTTCGTCGCGGGGTCGCCCGCGTCCTGGAGGGCGACGACCGGGCCGGGCGACGGCGGGCGAGAGTCGTCCACGAACCGATCGTGCGGATCGACCACGAGCGACCAGACCTCGCGGAACGTCCGCTCCGCGTCGCGCTTCTTCACCACGAGCTGCACCGGCGCGGCGGGCGCCGGGAAGCGCACCGACTCGGAGAACGTCCGGTTCGCCTTGCGCGCCTCGTCGGTCAGCTCCCACTCGCCGAAGATCGAGGCGAAGCCGCGCGAGTAGAGGACCTTCTGCGTGCCGAGGTCGCGGACCTCGAAGAAGTACTTGCCGAGGTTCGTGTCGTCGACGGGACGGTCCGGCCGGCCGGGGAAGGGGAGGGGCTCGAGCACCACACGATCGAGGCTGAAGCGCTCGTCGGTGGCGGTGCCGGTGTGGAAGTAGTCGACCCGGAGCGTGCGCGGGGGCGCCGCGACGAGGCTGACGGCGGCGAGCAGGGTGGCGAGCATGGCGCGGGAGTGTAGTACGGGGCCTGCACCGCACGGGCCGGGGCGCGCGCCACGCCGGGGGCTCCCCGACCCTTCTGCGCCGATATCGCGAGGCTCCAGGTGGGAGGGCCCCAACCGCGAGCGCCTGAACGCCTGGGCGCACCACGCCGAAGGGGTTGCATCGTGCGCTGGGCGCGGTCTACTTACCGGGCATGGCGGCGCGGAACGACGATCGGCAGGGGCGGGCTCCGCTGAGCCCGAGGGACCTGCTCGAGTTCCACCCGTGGATGCTCGCGCTGGCGGTCTTCCTCGCCTGCGCGATCGGCATCGCGCTCATGGAGCAGGTCCGCGACGCCCGCGACATGTGGGCCGCGTTCCAGCCGCAGGACGACGCGGGCCAGCACCCCTGAACGACCTTCCCCCGTCGGACGATCGGCCCAGGACCTGTTTCGCATCGCGTCGCGCGCCGCTCCCCGTGAAGCCGGTACGGTCACCCCGGTAGCTCGACGGAGCGAACGGCGCCTCCCGCTTCTCCTCCGCGCCCCCACGTCACTAGCTTGCTCCGGCGGCACCGATGGCGCTCCTCCGCATCCTGGTCGTCGACGACAACCACCTCGTCCGCAGGCTCGTGAGCCTCATGCTCGAGGACGCGGGGCACGTGTGCCTCGAGGCCGAGTCGGGAGAGGTCGCGCTCGCGCTCGCCCACGCCGATCCGCCGGACCTCCTGCTGGTGGACGACGCGATGCCCGGCATGCGCGGCGCGGAGGTCGTCACCGCGCTGCGTCGCTCGCCGGACCTCCGCCTCGCCTCCCTCCCGGTGGTGGGCATCTCCGGACGCCCGGCGGCGCGCGTCGAGCTGTTCGCGGCCGGCGCCGACGTCTTCGTGCCGAAGCCGATCGAGGAGGGTGCGCTGCTCGCCGGGATCCGGGCCGCGCTCCACGCGCCGCGCCCCGGCGGCGCCGCGCCACCCGGCCAGCCTTCGGCGTGACGGCGTGCTCCGCCCGCCGTCCTCGATGATGAGCCCGGCGCGCGGGGGGCGCCGTCACTCCTCCAGCCGCACCGGGTCGTCACGCAGCCGGCAGCCCTCGTCGTCTCCCTCCGCGCAGGCGCGCTCGAACAGCGCCCGGGCGCGCGCCTCGTCGTGGGGCACGCCCGCGCCGAAGCGGAGGAGCACGCCGAGGCGGCTGCACCCCGCGGCGAGCCCGAGCTCGCAGGCGCGGGCGTAGCGCTCCGCGGCGCGCGAGCCGTCCGCCGGCGCCGCCCGCCCCTCCTGCAGCACCTTCCCCGCCTCGAGGCACGACTCCCCGTCGCCGTCCGCGCAGCGCGCCTCGCCGGCGGGCAGCGCCATCGCAGCGCAGGCCGCGTCCGCGCCGAGGCGACAGGCCCGCCACAGGAGCTCTCCCCGTCGCTCGCCGTCGGCCTCGCGGGCGAGCGCGAGGCACCCCTCGGCGGCGCCGAGATCGCAGGCCCGCTCGGCGAGGCGGTCGGCGCGGCCGGGCGGGGCGTCCGCCGCGAGCAGCGCGCACGCGCGGGCCGAGCCCATCGCGCACCCCTCCTCGCGGGAAGCGCGGGCCCCCTCCCGATCGCCCCGCGCCGCGCGCAGCTCGGCCGCGCCCGCGCACGCGTCGGCGACGCCGGCGGCGCAGGCGCGAGCGAAGAGCGCGAGCGCGCGCTCGGGATCGGGCCTGCCTGCGGTCCCCGCCTCGAGCACGCGCGCGAGCCCGTGGCACGCGAGGCGCCGGCCGGAGTCGCACGCCTCCTTCAGCGCGTCGGCGCAGCCGGGCTCGCCGCCGGGAGGCTGCGGCGCGCTCGGGAAGAGGGCGCGGTGCAGCGCGCAGGCGGAGGGCGGGAGGCCGGGGGCCTGAGCGAGCGCGAGCGCGACGAGGAGGGCGAGCACGGAGGTGGGGAGGATAGCGCGGAGCCCGGTGGAGCGGGTCGCGTCACGAGGCGCGCGATGGGGTCGCTACCGCTCGCAGGCGGCGAGCGCGCGCGCGAAGAGCCCGCTCCCGGCGGTCCCCTCGCGCCGGGCCTGCGCGCGGATGGCGGCGCAGGACGAGGCGGGGGAGCGGCGAGAGAGCACCTCGGCGGCGCCGGCGCGGACGCCGCGATCCGGATCGCGCTCGAGGAGCGGGCGCAGCGTGGCGTCGAGCTTCTCCCGGGGGACGAGCCGGCCGAGGCCGCGGATCGCGGCGCGGCGGACGGCGCGCGGCTCGTGGGTGTCGGCCGCGAGCGAGCGGTGCAGCTTCTCGGCGCGCGCGCCGCCTATGGCGGCGAGCCCCTCGAGCGCGAGGGCGCGGCGGGTGGGGAGCGCGTCGGAGGCCGCGACCTCGGCGAGCACCGGCTCGGCGTCCGGCCCGAGCGCGCGCCAGGTCTCCGGCCGGATCGGACGATCGATCGCGCCGAGGAGCTCGAGCGTCCTCGCGCGCACGGCGGGATCGCACGGGCGGGCCCCGGCCTCCGGCGCGCTCGCGCCGGGGGGCGTGCACGCGGGCGCGCGGGCGGCACCGGTGGAGGAGACGAGGGCGAGCGCGAGGGCGGCGAGGGCAGCGGTCATGGAGGCTCCGTCAGCGGACCGCAGGGTTGAGGCGCATGACCTCGGACTGCTGCGGCGTGACCGACCCGTTCGAGCGGGTGTCGTCGAGCAGCCAGAACATGAGGTTCGAGGCGCCGGCGCAGGTGGTGCCTGCGCCGGAGCAGTCGGCGCCGGTCACGTCGAAGGGCGTCTGCGAGGGGTCGGTGAGCTTGTCCTCGCAGGTCGCCCGATCGGCGACCGGCGCGCAGGTCGCGCAGGCGCAGGTGGGCGTGTCGGAGAGCGGGTCGAACATCGTGCCGGACCGCTCGGTCGTGTGGTACAGGCCGAGCCAGTGGGACGCCTCGTGCGCCACGATGAAGGCCATGCGGTCCGTGCCGCAATGCGCGATGTCGACCGTCCCGCCGCAGCTCCCCATGCCCAGGTCCGCGAGCGTCACCACCGCCCCCCCGTTCACGGTGCCGGGGACGCCGGACGGGCCGGGGATCGAGCCGTCGATGCCGACGATCGCGAACGGGTCGTTCGGGTCGTTCGCGGTGACGGTGAGCTCGTCCACGAGGAAGAGGTGGATCGACGGGCGCTGCGCCTCGGCGAGCGTGAAGAGCTGCGAGAGCGGATCGCACGGGCCGGTGGAGTCGATGTTCACGTTCGCGTACCTCGACTGCGCCCACGCCGGCAGGTCGTGGAGCACCACGCTGCCGAGGCAGAGGCCCGCGTGTCCGAGCACCGCCGCCACGCTCTGGAACAGGCGCGCGAGCTGCGGGTCGTGCGCGAGCCCCGCCGCGGTCGCGCTCGCCGACGCGACGTAGACGTCGACGTCGAGCGTGCCGGTGGAGGTGATGGGGCCCGCGCGCGTGAGGACCTGCACGTCGTAACGGCTCGAGCTGCTCCCCCCGGTGCACCCCGACATCGCGGCGCACTCGTAGGCGTAGTCGTTGACCGTGAGCGTCCAGGTGCCGGGCGGCAGCCCGCCCGCGCTGCGCGCGGCGTCCAGGCCGGGGGAGGTGTTGGGGAGCGTGAGCGCGCCGGAGACGGGCGTGAACCCCCCGTAGTAGCCGAGGAGGCCGGTGTAGTCGGGATAGCCGTTCGCGTCCTGGGGGATCTTGGCGAGCTCGTCGTAGAAGACCCGGGAGTCGGGTGCGGTGACGCCGGTGGGGACCACCGAGTTCGGGATCCCGAACGCGCACTGTCCGCTCACGCACTGCACCCCGGCCCCGCAGTCCGCCGTCACGCCGCACGCCTGCCCGGTCTCGAGGTAGACGAAGTCGGGCGCCGAGCCGGCGACCTCCTGGGAGACCACCGTCACGCTCCAGGTCCCCGGCGGCACCTGGAACTGCGCCTGGGCGCCGACCGGGAGCTCCCCGAGCGATTGGGCCCCCGGGTACACCGGCGCGCGGATGGGGGTCTGGCAGGCGGTGCCGGGATCGGGCGCCGTCATGGGATCGCCGAGGACGGCCGTGGGGTGGGAAGGCGGCGAGCAGGCCGCGGAGACGGGCGCCGCCGCCGCACACTTTCCGGCGATGCAGACGAGGACGCCGCCGCAGTCGATCGCGGCCTTGCACGTCTTTTCGGTCCCGCTGCTCTTCGACCCGCCGCCACAGGCGAGCGCGCAGGCGAAGGCGAGGACCGCGGCGGGGGCGAGTCGTCTGCGCACCGTCCGACATCCTAAGCTCCACCGCGGGGCCCGGCGACCCGCGAGGACGGGGCGCCTCAACGCGGGAGCTCCCCGTGGAACGCGCGGTCGAGCAGATCCGCGAGCACGCGGGCGGTGAGCCCCCACACGACGCGCGCCGGATCGGCGTGGAACGACCACACCCGCCACTGGCCGGTCGCTGCGTCCACCTCCTCGAACGGCACCCGCACCGAGAGGAGCGCCGCGGCGGCCTCGGCCGGAAGCCGCGCCGGATCCCACAGCGAGGCGCGCCGGTTCCCCGGGTCGAGCAGCCGGGC
This sequence comes from Anaeromyxobacter sp. SG64, assembly GCF_022690745.1. NCBI lineage: Bacteria > Pseudomonadati > Myxococcota > Myxococcia > Myxococcales > Anaeromyxobacteraceae > Anaeromyxobacter > Anaeromyxobacter sp. SG64. The sequence goes on from NZ_JALCZB010000024.1 coordinate 10,560, forward strand.
GAGCGGCAGCTCGAACGGCTCGGAGACCTCGGCCTCGGCGCGCACGAAGGCGGGGGGCGGGGCGGGCACCGCCGCGACCACGGGGGTGACGACGTAGCGCGCGATGCTCGGGACGTCGTCGAGCGCGCCGAGCAGCTCCACGCCGCCGGGCGCGAGCCCGACCTCCTCGTCGGCCTCGCGCAGCGCCGCGGCGAAGGCGCTCTCGCGCGGCGCGCAGCCGCCACCGGGGAACGAGATCTCGCCCTTGTGGTGCGGGAGCGTCTCGGTGCGGCGGGTGAAGAGCAGCGTGGGGCCCTCGGGCCGCGCCAGGATCGGGACGAGCACGCCCGCGCGCCGGAAGCCGGGCACCTCGAGCGCGCGCGCCGGCCGCTCGGCGAGCGCGGCGCGAACGCGGGCGATCGCCTCCTCGAAGCTCGGAGCGGGCGCGGCCATCGCCCGTGCTCATAACCGGACGGCGCCCTCGCCGCGAGCGGGCGGGCGGGCGGTCAAGCCGCGCGGGTTGACAACCCGGTGGCCGAATGGGGACAACCGGAACGTGCGCAGCGACATGATCAAGAAGGGGTTCGAGCGGGCCCCCCACCGCAGCCTGCTCCGCGCGACCGGCCTCACCGACGCCGACTTCGACAAGCCGTTCGTCGGGATCGCGAACAGCCACGTGGACATCATCCCGGGCCACTTCTTCCTCCAGGAGTACGGCCGGATCGCGAAGGACGAGATCCGCAAGGCGGGCGGCGTCCCCTTCGAGTTCAACACCATCGGCGTGGACGACGGGATCGCCATGGGGCACGCGGGCATGCTCTACAGCCTGCCTTCGCGCGAGCTCATCGCCGACTCGATCGAGACGATGATGAACGCGCACTGCCTCGACGCGCTCGTCTGCATCCCGAACTGCGACAAGATCGTCCCCGGCATGGTGATGGGCGCGCTCCGGGTGGACGTGCCGACGGTGTTCGTCTCCGGCGGGCCGATGAAGGCGGGCCACAAGGCGGACGGCACGCCCATCGACCTCACCACGATGTTCGAGGCGGTCGGCAAGCGCGCCCGCGGGGAGATGGGCGACGCCGAGCTGCACGACATCGAGTGCCGCGCCTGCCCCTCCGGCGGCTCGTGCTCCGGGATGTTCACCGCGAACTCGATGAACGTCCTTTGCGAGGCGATGGGCATCGCGCTCCCCGGCAACGGGACCATCCTGGCGCTCACCCCGGAGCGCGAGGCGCTCCTGCGCCGCGCGGCGCGCCGGGCGGTGGAGATCGCCGGCGACGAGCGCTTCCGGCTGCGGCGCATCGTCACGAAGGACGCCATCCACAACGCGATGGTGGTCGACATGGCGATGGGCGGCTCGTCGAACACCGTGCTGCACATGCTCGCCATCGCGCGCGAGGCGGGCGTCGCCCTCGACCTGAAGGACATCGAAGCGATCGCGGGGAAGGTCGCGCACATCGCGAAGATCGCGCCGTCGCTGTCCACCGTGCACATGGAAGACATCCACCGCGCGGGCGGCGTCCCGACGGTGCTGCACGAGGTGGCGCGGCGCGGGGGGCTCGTCCGCGAGGACGCGCTCACCGTGAGCGGCGAGACGGTCGGCGAGCGCATCCGCGAGGCGGAGATCAAGGATCGCACCGTGATCCATCCGCTCGAGGAGGCCTACTCGCCCGTGGGCGGCCTCGCGGTGCTGTTCGGCAACCTCGCGCCGGAGGGCGCGGTGGTGAAGACCGCCGGCATCGAGCCCTCGATGCGGAGGTTCACCGGCCGCGCGATCTGCTTCGACTCGCAGGACGAGGCGACCGCCGGGATCATGGCCGGCAAGGTGAAGCCCGGGCACTTCGTGGTCATCCGCTACGAGGGGCCGAGGGGCGGGCCGGGCATGCAGGAGATGCTCTCGCCCACGGCGCTCATCCAGGGCATGGGCCTCGGCGACCAGGTCGCGCTCGTCACGGACGGCCGCTTCTCCGGCGCGACGCGCGGCGCCTGCGTCGGGCACGTGTCGCCGGAGGCCGCCGAGGGCGGGCCCCTCGGCCTCGTGCAGGACGGCGATCCCATCACCATCGACGTGGCGGCGCGCGCGCTCACCGTGGACGTCCCCGACACGGAGCTCGCCCGGCGGCGCGAGGGCTTCCGCCCGAAGCGCAAGGAGGTCCGCTCCTCCTGGCTCAGGCGCTACGCGCTGCTCGTGTCGAACGCGTCCGCGGGCGCGGTCATGAAGACGGAGCTGTAGGACATGTTCGAACGGGGGCTGCGCCCTCAGGATCCTACACATCTGGCGTTCAGCGCCCCGCCGTGATCTACCCTCGCCATGGACATCCGCGGCGAGGTCGACACGGCGGACTTCGGTGACAAGCGGCTGAGCAAGCGGCTCGTTCGCCTCGCGGAGCAGATCGCGAAGGCGCCCGATCGGAGCTTCCCGAAGGCGGCCGGATCGGACGCGGCGCTGGAGGCCACGTACAGGTTTCTCGGAAACGAGGCCGTAACCCCCGAGGTGGTGCTGGTACCGCACGTTCGCGCCACCGTCAGTCGGTGCGCGAGCGCGGGCGCCGTCGTGGTCGCGCACGACAGCTCGGAGTTCCGGTTCAGCTCGGAGCGCGAAGGTCTCGGCCGAATAGCAGGTGACACGACGCACGGCTTCCTCGGCCACTTCGCGCTCGCGGTGGCTGCTCGCGACCGCGCGCCCCTCGGCATGCTCGGCATCGAAACCGTGTTCCGTGAGCGCGGGGGCCGGACGGCACGCCATCGCGAGCGTCGGCCCATGGAAGACAAGGAGTCGCGTCGCTGGGTGGACCTCGTTCGGCGCGCGGACGCGGAACTCGGCGAGGGCGTTTCCGCGGTGCATGTCATGGATCGCGAAGCCGACGGATACGAGCTGTTCGCGGCACTCGCGTCGGAGAACCGACGCTTCGTCGTTCGGCTGCAGTTCGACCGCGCCACAGAGACTGCGCTGGGGCGGGGCCGCATCAGCGATGTCCTCAGGGGCAAGAGGGCGCTGCTCACGCGGCAGGTGGCGCTCTCGGCGAGGTCGCCCCAACGGCGAGATCCTCCGAGCCGAGCGAAGAAGCATCCCTACCGGAGGGAGCGTTCGGCAACGCTCTCCGTGACCGCCTGCTCCGTGACGATCCTGCGCCCCTCACATCTCGGCGCGCGCGTTCCCGAACGCCTTCGCCTCAATGTGGTGCGCGTTCGCGAGAAGAACGTCGGGCGTGGCATCGATCCGGTCGAGTGGCGACTGGTCACGACCGAGCCCGTCGAGACCGCCGAAGACGTGGCAGCTATCGTCGACGCGTACCGCGCCCGGTGGGTTATCGAGGAGTTCTTCCGCGCGCTGAAGCAGGGATGCGCGTACGAGAAGCGCCAGCTCGAATCGAAGCACGCGCTCCTGAATGCGCTCGCGGTGTTCACACCCATCGCCTGGCAGCTGTTGGCGTTACGCCAGCTCTCCCGCGATGACGCAGATCTGCCGGCGGACCGCGTCCTCTCCCCCCTCAAGCTGATGCTCCTGCAGCGGCACCCCGACGTGAAGCTCCGGGAGGAACCCACCATTCGCGACGCGATGTTCGCCGTCGCGAAGCTCGGCGGGCATATCAAGAACAACGGCGAACCGGGCTGGCAGGTGCTCGGAAGGGGCTACGAAGACCTGCTGTTACTCGAGCGCGGAGCGGCGCTGGCCCTCAGGATGTGATCAATCCTGAGGGCTGCGCCCCCGCCCCGCCGACGGCTGGCCGCCGTCGTCGGGGACCCACCCCTGCTCGCCGGGTCCCGTGCGCCGCCGCGAGCGGCTTCGCCGCTTCCGCGGCGTCGCCCCGGCGGGCTCGCTTCGCTCGCCTGTTTCGCGAATCATTGATCGGCCGCTCACCCCCTGCGCTCCCAGACCGCCGCGAAGAACCCGTCCGTCCCGTGCCGGTGCGGCCAGGTCCGCACGAACCGCTCTCCCGTGATCACCGCCGGGTCCGCGGCGGGCGCCACGCGCACGTACTCCGGGTGCCCCGCCTCGAAGGCGAGCGCCACCTCCTCGTCCTCCTGCCGCCGGAACGTGCAGGTCGCGTAGACGAGCCGGCCGCCGGGCCGGACGTGGCGCGCGGCGCGCGCGAGGATCCCGAGCTGCAGCGCGGGGAGCGCCGGGAAGCTCGCCGGATCGATCCGCCAGCGCTGGTCCGGCCCGCGGCGCAGCGCGCCCAGCTCGGAGCAGGGCGCGTCCACCAGGACGCGATCCGCGAGGAGCGCCTCCGGCGCCGCGGCGCCCTGGATCACCACGGAGGGTCCAGCGCCCGCGCGCGCCGCCCGCACGCGCAGCCGGTCGAGCCGCGCGGCGTCGGGATCGACGGCGAACACGCGCCCCGCCGCGCCGACGTCCGACGCGAGCAGGAGCGTCTTCCCGCCCGCGCCCGCGCAGGCGTCGAGGATCGTCTCCCCCGGTCGCGCTCCGACGAGCGCGCCGAGGAGCTGGCTCCCCTCGTCCTGCACCTCGACGATCCCGGCGCGGTGGGCCTCGAGGCCGAAGACGTTGGGCCGCGCCGAGGTGACCACGAGGCAGGCGGGGGCGAGGCGCCCGGCCCGGGTCGCGACGCCTTCCGCGGCGAGCCGCGCGGCCGCCGCCTGGCGCGTGGCGCGGAGCAGGTTCACGCGCAGGCAGATCGGCCCGGGGAGGTCGAGCGCGTCGGCGAGCGCGTCCGCCTCGTCCCCGGCCGCAGCGACGAGCTCTGCCGCGAGCCAGTCGGGGAGCGAGGCGCGATCGGCGAGGGCGGTGGGCGCCGGTCGGGGCGGGGGCAGCGCGCCCGGCGCGAGCGCCGCGAGCGTCTCCGCGTCGGGGCGGAGGGCGAGGTCGCGCAGCAGCGCGCCGAGGAGCAGGCGCGGCGGCGCGTCCGGATCGCCGAGCTGGGCCCGCAGGCGGCGCCGCCACAGCGCCACGCCGAAGAGCGCCTCCGCGAACGCCCGTCGCGCCTCGCCCGGAAGCGCGCGCTCGCCGCGCAGGACGCGATCGACCACCCGCTCCGCTGCCGCGCCGCCGAGGATCTCCGCGAGCGGCGCGTCGAGCGCGGCTGCCCGTCCGGCGAGCGCGTGCCAGGGGATCTCGCGCAGCCGCTCCTCGGGTCTCGGTCGCACGGGCGCATCCTCCGCGCGAGCCGGGCCTCGGTGCAAGCCGCCCGCCGGGCGGGTGACGGCGCGCATCAGGTGAGCACGTAGAGGATGGGGACCTCGACCGACTGCTCCTCCGACGGGCGAGGAAACGGGGCCGAGGCGCGGACGTCCTCGAGGGCGCACTCGTCGAGGACCTGCCTTCCGCTCGACTTCACGACCCGAAGGTCGGCGACGCTCCCGTCCGTCCGGATCGTGAAGGCGACTCGCACGAGGCCCGTCCAGCCCATGGCCGCGGCGACGATGGGGTAGGGCCGCGTGGAGGCGCGCTCCTGGATGCGCCGAACGATCTCGCGCTGGTGCAGGACGAGCCACTCCGACGCCTCGACGCCCCCCGGCGCGATCCCGCCGCCGGCGCCTCCTCCGCCGCGCGGGAGCCGGCTGTACGGATCGCCGCCCTTGCCGGAGAAGGCGACCTCCCCGCCGGTGAGCGCCGGCAGCTCCCCCGGGTCCACCGCCTCGAGCGGCGGTGCGCTGGCGGAGACGGGCACGTTGGGAGGGACGAGGCGGCGGGGATCCGGGCGACGGGCGGGCCCGGGGGCGGGGCTCAGCGGCCCCGGAGCCCGGCGCTCGGGGGCGGGGGCCGGCGAGGGCAGCAGGAGCCGCTCGCGCAGCGCGCCCGGAGGGACGAGCAGGACGTCGAGCGGGACGGCCGGCCGCGGCGGCGGCGGCGGTGACCGGGTCGCGACCCAGACCACGAGCGCGTGCGCGACCACGGCCCCGCCGGTGAACCCGAGCCGCCGCGCCCCCACCGGCTCGCGCGAGATCACCCTGAACCCCCGATCCGCCGCCACCTTGCCTCTTCTCCACCGCGGGTCACTACGACGCGGCGTTCCGGGAGCCTAGATAGCATCGATCCGGGCGCTCGCCTCCGTCCCCCGCTACACTGTGATGGGGTAGCGGTGCCCTCCTCGAGCTGCCGGCCGGCGCGGGCTCGCGTGCCCGGCCCTTCGAGAGAGAGCGGTGCGCCGCGCGTGAAGGAAGGCATGCGATACGGATCGGGAACGGCGCGCCGGCTCGCGCTCGGCTTCGGGGCGCTGGTGCTCCTCTTCGCCGCGGCGTCTGCGGTCGCCATCGCGGGCTCGATGCGGATCCACCGCGGGCTCACCGAGATGAAGTCGCGCGAGGAGGGGGTCCGCCTCTCGCTCGAGCTCGCGAGCGCGGTGCGCGACCAGTACGCGCACCAGGCGCACACCATCATCATCGGCGACACCTCGCACCTCGGCTTCTACGCTACCTCGCGCGAGACCGTGCTCCGGCTCACGCGCGCGCTCCGTCAGGCGGCGGAGGAGCCGGAGGAGCGCGCGCTCGTGGACCGGATCGAGGCGGAGAGCGGCCGGCTCGATGGCATCTTCCGCGAGCGGATCGTGCCGGCCGTGCTCTCGGGCGAGCACGCGAGCGTGAAGCTCGAGCACGGCCGCGCCCAGCTCGTCGTGACGCGGATCCAGGACCTCACCCAGGCCCTCGTCGAGCGCTTCGAGACCAAGATCCGCGCCTTCCGCCAGGAGGCCGAGGCCGTCCAGCGCCGGACGCTCGGGTTCCTCGTCGGGCTCCTCGTCGCGGCGCCGGGGGTGGCGGTGATCGTCTCGGTGGTGATCGGCCGGTCGATCGCGACGCCGGTCGCGCAGCTCCAGGCGGGCGCGGCGCGCATCGCGGCAGGGGAGCTCGACGCGCGCATCGAGGTGCACGGGGCCCCCGAGCTCGAGGCGCTCGCGCGGCAGTGGAACGCCACCACCGCCGCCCTGCGCGAGCACCAGGACCGCCTGGTGGAGTCGGAGAAGCTGGCCGGGATCGGCCGCCTCGCCGCCGGGGTCGCCCACGAGATCAACAACCCGCTCGGCGTCATCCTCGGCTACGCGAAGCTCCTCCGGAAGAAGGCCGACCCTGCGGTGGCCGAGGACCTCGCGGTCATCGAGGAGGAGACCCTGCGCGCGAAGGAGATCGTGGACGGGCTGCTCGACCTCTCCCGGCCGCTGCCGGCCGCGGCGCAGCCGGTCGATCTGCGGGCCCTCACCGACGACGTCGTCTCCCGGCTGCGGGACGCGCGGCTGCTCGAGGGCGTGGTGGTGTCGGTCGCCGGCGGCGCCGTCGCGCCGGGCCACCCCGAGAAGCTCCGGCAGGTCCTCGTGAACCTCGTGCGGAACGCCGCCGAGGCGGCCGGTCCGGGCGGGAGGGTGGCGGTCCGCCTCGCGGCGCAGGACGGCACCGCGGAGGTGTCGGTGGAGGACTCCGGACCCGGCATCGACACCGCCGACCGCGGGAAGCTGTTCGAGCCCTTCTTCACCACGAAGCCCCGCGGGACCGGCCTCGGGCTCGCCGTGTCGCGCGCCATCGCGCGGGCGCACGGCGGAGATCTGGCGGCCGACGCGGGCGACGGCGGGGGCGCGCGCTTCGCGCTCAGGCTCCCGGCCCGCGCGGGCCGGGCGGAGGCGTAGATGGAGCCGGTGCGGATCCTCGTCGCGGACGACAAGGAGAACATGCGCAAGCTGCTCGCGAAGATCCTCGCGGACGGCTTCGAGGTCGAGACCGCGCAGGACGGCGCGAGCGCGCTCGCGCTCGTGGCGACCCGCGCCTACGACGTCGTGATGACCGACATCCGCATGCCCGGCGCGGACGGCTTCGAGCTCCTCGCGGCGGTGAAGGCGCGCGCGCCGACCACCGAGGTGGTCATGATGACGGGCTACGCGACCGTCGCCGACGCCGTGCGCGCGATGAAGCAGGGCGCGTTCGACTACCTCGAGAAGCCGTTCGACCCGGACGCCGCGCTCGCGGTCGTGGCGCGCGCCGCCGAGCACAAGCGGCTCGTGGACGCTGCCCGCCGCACCGCCGCACCCGGCGACGAGGACGCCTTCCACAACCTCATCGGCCGCAGCGCCCGGATGCGCGAGGTGTACGCGCTGCTCGAGAAGGCCGCGCAGGTGGACGCGACCGTGCTCGTGCTCGGCGAGACCGGCACCGGCAAGGAGCTCGCCGCGCGCGCCGTCCACTACCACTCCGCGCGGCGCGAGCGCCGCTTCGTCGCGGTGAACTGCGGCGCGCTGCCGGGCGAGCTCGTGGAGAGCGAGCTGTTCGGCCACGCGCGCGGCGCGTTCACCGGCGCCGCCGCCGCGAAGCGGGGCCTGTTCGAGGAGGCGGAGGGCGGCACGCTCTTCCTCGACGAGGTCGGCGAGCTGCCCCTGCCCGCGCAGGTGAAGCTCAACCGCGCCCTCCAGGAGAAGGAGATCCGGCGGGTGGGCGAGAGCACGCCGGTGAAGGTCGACGTCCGCATCATCGCCGCGACCCACCGGGACCTCCGCGACGAGGTTCGGGCCGGCCGGTTCAGGGAGGACCTCTTCTACCGGCTCAACGTGATCGCGGTGACGCTCCCGCCCCTGCGCGAGCGCGCCGAGGACACGCCGCTCCTCGCCGCGCACTTCCTCGAGAAGCACGCGCGCGCGCTGCGCCGGAACATCACCGCCATCGAGCCGGAGGCCCTCGTGCGGCTCGCGAGCCACGAATGGCCGGGCAACGTGCGCGAGCTCGAGAACACCATCGAGCGCGCCGTGGCGGTGGCGGGCGGGGACCGCATCACGCTCGCGGACCTCCCTCCCGAGATCGCCTCCACGCCCGCCGTGGCGACGCCCGCGGGGGCGCTCGCCGCCCTGCCCTACCGGGACGCGGTCGCGGGCGCGCGGGAGCGGGTCACGCGCGAGTACCTGGTCGCGCTCCTGAGGGAGTTCGAGGGGAACGTCACGCGCGCGGCGGAGCGGGCGGGGCTCGAGCGGGAGAGCCTCCACCGCCTGCTCCGCAAGCACGGGCTCCGCTCCGAGGACTTCAAGGCGCCGTGAGCCCCGGTCGAGCGCCCCTTCGCGCTCGGCGCTCTCCGGGGGAGCGAGCGGGCGCCATCCCGCGGCGCGACAGAAATCGGGGCGCCCGGAGAATTCGTGCCCGGGCCGCGCCGTTTGTATTCACGAGTGCGAGACCCAGCCACCGCAGCAGCGCTCCCCCGTGCGCGAGACCCCCGGCCCTTCCCGCGTCCCGACGGACTCGACGTCGTCCGGGCCGGGCGCTTCGGCGTGCAGTACGAGCCCATCGTCGAGGTCGCCACGGGCCGGCTCCACGCCTACGAGGCCCTCGCGCGCTTCCACCGGCGCGACGGCGTGGCGGTCCCGCCCGCGGTGGTCTTCGAGCGGCTGCGGGCCGCGCCGGAGCTGCTCGTCCGCACCGAGCTCGCCCTGAAGCGCCTGCAGGTGAAGGAGGCGCCGGGGCCGCGCGTGTTCCTGAACGTCAGCCCGGAGATCTGGTCCCTCGCCGCCGCGAGCTTCCAGGAGGTGTTCGCCTCCTCGCGCGTGGCGGTGGTGGTCGAGGCCGTGGAGTGCGTGCACGCGAACGCCGTCGGGCGCGGCGCGACGATGCTCCGCGATCTCGCGGAGGCGGGCATCCCGGCGGCGCTCGACGACCTCGGCGGCGCGAACGTGTTCGTGAGCGTGGAGGAGCTCCACCTCGCCCGCGTCCTCAAGCTCGACCGCTCCGTGCTCCGCAGCGTGGGCGACCCGTCGCGGCGCGCGATGCTCGACTCGCTCCTCGCGTTCGCCGGACGGACCGGGAAGCGCGTCGTCGCGGAGGGGGTCGAGACCGCGGCGGACTTCGCCCTCGTGCGCGGGCTCGGCATCGGCTTCGCGCAGGGGGACCTGTTCCGCGAAGGCTACCGGCGGGTGCTCCCGCGTCACCAGCACTGATGGGCGGCGTGGGCCGCCTCGGGGGCCTCGACAGCGCGGGCCGGGCGCGGCAGAACCCGCTCAGGTGACCGTCCTCCTCTACGTGCTCGGCGCGGCGGCGATCGTCGCGGGCATCGCCGGCCTGGTCCTCCCGATCCTGCCCGGCTCGCTGCTCCTCGTCGCGGGCGTCGTGCTCGTCGCGTGGGCGGAGGACTTCACCCGCGTCGGCTGGGGCACGGTCGCCTTCGCGGCCGTGGTCGGCGCGCTCATGTGGCTCGTGGACCTCGCCGCGGCCGCGCTCGGGGCGAGGGCGTTCGGCGCGTCGCGGCGATCGATCCTCGGCGCGAGCGTGGGGCTCCTCGTGGGCCTGTTCCTCGGTCCCGCCGGCGTCGTCCTCGGCCCCATCGTCGGTGCCGTGCTGTTCGAGCTCACCCGCAACCCCGACCTGCGCGCGGCGGGGCGCGCCGGGGCGGGCGCGTTCGTCGGCTTCGTGCTCGGCAATGCGGTGAAGGTCGCGCTCGCCTTCGTGCTGGTCGGCGTCCTCGTGCTCGCGCTCGTGGTTTGAGGGTGCGAGGGGAGCGCGCCGGGAAGGAGCCCGACGGCCGCGAGCGAATCGAGCCGAAGCGGGTCGTCCGCCCCCGCTGGATCACTCCACGTCGACGCGCGAGAGCGTGCCCCGCGCGGACTCCTCGCGCGGGGAGGCGCAGGCCTCGAACGAGTGAGGCGACTCGCGTCCCTCCGCGTCGATCGCGGAGACCCGGTAGCAGCGCCGCTCGGCGGACCGGGCCGTCGCGCTGAACACCGTCTTGCCCGTGGAGCCGATCCGGCCGCCCTTGTCCCAGTACACCGCGTAGACGACGCCGCTGTCGGACGAGGGCTCCCAGAACAGCGCGATCGAGCTGGCCGACTCCGGCTCGGCACGCAGCGCCGCGGGGGCCCCCGGGACGCCCGGCGCGGCGGTCGTCGCGCAGGCGGGCCCGCGCGGCGGGGAGCGGTTGCCGGCGGCGTCGAGCGCCACGACGGCGTAGCAGGCCTCGCTCGACGGCGAGAGGCCCGCGTCGACGTGGTGCCTGAGGCGCGCGTCCACCCGCGCGACGACGGTGCCGCCGCGCTGGATCTCGTAGCTCGTGACCGCCACGTCGTCCGCCGCGGCGCCCCAGACGAGCGCCATCCGCGTGGGCGAGTTCGGCAGCACGGCGATGCGGCTCGGAGCCGACGGGGGCGTGAGATCCGGGGTGGTCGCGCAGGCGCGCTTCGAGGGGGCGGAGACGTTGCCGGAGGCGTCGTGCGCGCGGACGACGTAGCAGTACTCGCGCGCCGGCCGGAGGCCCGCCTCGCTCGCGCTCGTGGCCTCCGTCGCGGCGACGACCTTGTCGTCGCGGAGGACCTCGTAGCCCTGCACGCCGAGCTCGTCCGTGGACGCGGTCCAGCGGAGCTCGACGCGCGTGTCCGACTTGGCGGTCGCGACGACGCCGGATGGCACGCTCGGGGCGGTGAGATCCGGGGGCGTCGCGCAGGCGGGCCCGCCCTCCGCGGAGCGGTTCCCGGCGGCGTCGAGCGCACGCACCGTGTAGCAGTAGCGCTGCGTCGGGCGCAGTCCCTTCTCGAGGGCGGCGAGGTCACTCGCCGTCGCGACCACGCTTCCGTCGCGCAGGAGCTCGTAGGCGGTGACGCCCACGTCGTCGGCCGATGGCGCCCAGTGCACGCGGACCGCGCGCTCTCCCTGCGCGTCGGCGACGACCGGGTCCGGCCGCGTGGGCGGCGTGAGGTCGGGGGTGGTCGCGCAGGCGGGCCCGGCGGCGGGCGAGACGTTCCCCGCGGCGTCGTGCGCACGCACCGTGTAGCAGTAGGTCTGGGCGGGCGCGAGGCCGGACTCGGTCACCGCCGTCCCCGGCACCCTCGCGACGATCGCCTCGGCGCGCAGCACCTCGTACCCCGCGACGCCGACGTCGTCGCTCGCGGCGTCCCAGCTCACGACGACCTGCCGCTCTCCGCGCGCCTCGGCCCTGAGCGCGGTCGGCGCGGTCGGGGGGCTCTGGTCCGGAGTCTCCGCGCAGGCGGGCCGGGTCGGGCCGGAGCGGTGCCCCGCGGCGTCCAGGGCCACGACCGTGTAGCAGTGGCGGATGCGCGGCCTGAGGCCGTCGTCGGTGAAGCCCGCGTGCGCGACGATGCCCGCGGCGCTTCCGTCGCGGAAGACCTGGTATCCCGTCACGTCCCCGGCCTGCTCCGCCGGCTCCCACGCGAGCACGATGCGCGAGGGCGAGAGCGCCGCCGCCGTGAGCAGGCGCGGCGGGGCAGGTCTCGGCGCGGCCGGAGCAGCCGGGGCGGCGGCGGGCGCGGGCGCGCTTCCACCGTCCGCCTGCGCCTCCGTGCTCGGCTCCACGGCAGCTGGGGCGGGCGAGGGCGCCGCTGCCTCGACGCGCTGCGGAGCGGCGGCCGGAGGCGGGGTCACGGTTGGTGAATGTGGAGCCTCGTGCGCTCGCTCGCAGGAGACCGAGGTCACGGCGAGCCAGAGGGCGGCGAGGGTGGCGGAGCGAGAGCGCGTCGGCATGCGGTTGTCCCCTCGCGTGAGCTCCAGGAGGAGAGGTGCGGACGTTGTCCGGAAACCAACGCCTCGGAGACCAGGCTAGCACACACAGGCCCGCATCTCTCCCCCCTTCAGGGCGCCGCGTGGCTTGACCCAGAGCAAGGGCTGGTGGGGAGCTTGTCCGCACCCAGGGGGCGGACTAACTCGGACCCAGTGCAGGACCTGCCGCTTACCAAGAAGCTCGGAGCGGGCGAGCGCGGGCGCGCGCGCCCCCTCGTGCTGCACGTCGAGGACGACGAGGCGACCCGTTACCTCGTCGCCCGGCTGCTGACCCGCGGCGGCTTCGACGTGGTCTCGGCGGCGACCGGGCGCGAGGCGATGCTGCGGCTGTCCGAGCGACCTGACGCCATCCTGCTCGACGTGAAGCTCCCCGACATCACCGGCTTCCAGCTCTGCCGGCACCTGCGCGGCGATCCTCGGGCGGCGACCGTCCCCATCGTCCACCTCTCGGCGAGCCACGCGCTGCCGGACGATCAGCGCTATGGCCTCTCCGTCGGGGCCGACGCGTACCTGGTTCACCCCGTCGACGGCGCGGTCCTCACCGAGACGCTCCGCCGGCTCATCGACCGCGCCACCGAGGGGCGCGGGCCGCCGAAAGGCTGACGGGCGCTCGGGGGCTCCCGGCGAGAGGCACGAGAGCCCAGGTTCTGCCCGGCGCCGGAGCGCGGCCCCTGGCGTGCGGCGTCGGGAAGTGGTGCGCCGAACGTGCCGCTTCCGGCCGACCCGGCGAGAACGAGGGTGAGGCACTCCTGCCGAGAGTGACGATGTCCGACAGGCCTGACCGCGCGGCCGCCGCGCCTCCGTGGTCCTACGCCGCGGCGCTCGCGCTCGCCGCCGCAGGACTCGCGATCACGTACGTCCTCCTCGGGGCGCTCGGCGGTGAGCGGTACGTCTTCGTCCTCGCCGCGGTCGCGCTCGCTGCGGTCCTCGGCGGCACCGCGCCGGGGCTCGTCGCCGCCGCGGCGAGCACGGCCGGCTTCGCCTGGCTGTTCCTCGAGCCCCGGGGGAGCCTGCGCGTCGCGAGCCGCTCCGACCTGCTCGCGCTCGCCGGGTACCTCGCGAGCGCGAGCGTCATCGCGGTGGCGGTCGGCGCCTTCCGGGCCGCGGATCGCCGCACGCGCCGCGCGCTCGCCGAGACGCGCGCCGCGCAGGAGCGCCTGCGCCTCATGACCGAGGGCGTCCACGCGCACGCCATCCTGCTCCTCGATCCGAACGGGCTCGTCACGGGCTGGAACGCCGCCGCGGAGCGGCTCACCGGCTGGCCCGAGGCCGAGATCCTCGGCAGGAGCTTCGCGCTGTTCCACACGCCCGAGGAGCGCGAGGCCGGCCGTCCCGAGCAGCTGCTCTGGCGGGCCACGCGGGACGCGCGCGCGGAGGAGGAGGGCCTCCGGGTGCGCAAGGACGGGACCCGCTTCTACGCGAGCGTCGTGCTGAGCGCGGTGCGGGACGAGCAGGGGCACCTCGGCGGGTTCGCCCACGTGCTGCGGGACGTCAGCGACCGGCGCCGCGCGGACGAGCTGGATCGGTTCATGATCGAGGCGGGCGCCGCGCTCGCCGAGTCGATGCACCCGGAGCGGATGCTCGAGCAGCTCGCGCGCCTCGCGGTCCCGGCCCTCGCCGACGCGTGCACGATCGAGACGCTCGACGAGGAGGGGCGCCTGCGGCTCGTCGCGCTCGCCCACGCGGACCCACGCCGCGAGCACGCGCTGCGAGACCTGCGGCTCCGCTTCCCGCCCGACCCGGCGACCTCGCCGGTGTGGCAGGTGCTCCGCAGCGGTCAGCCGGAGCGCGCCTCGGAGGGGGACTCCGCCGCGCTGGCCGCGCTCGCCCCGGACCCGGAGCACCGGGAGGCCCTGCGCTCGGAGGGCCTGCGCGCCTGGCTCGTCGTGCCGCTCGCGACCGGACGGCGGAACCTCGGGGTGCTCACGCTCGCCATCACGAGCCCCGACCGCGAGCTGGGCCCGCGCGAGCTCGGCGTCGCGCGCGACCTCGCACGCCGCGCGGCGCAGGCGATCCACAACGCGGGCCTGTACGTCGAGATGCAGCGCGCCGGGCGCGAGCGCGACGAGGTCCTCGCGATCCTCTCCCACGACCTGCGCGCGCCGCTCGGCGCCGTGTTCGCCTCCGCCCGGGCGCTCCGCTCCGACGCACCGGAGGGCCCGGGAGGCGAGCGGATCCGGCGCGGCGCCGCCGCGATCGAGCGCGCCGCGGAGGCCATGTCGCGCCTCGTCGCGGACCTGCTCGACCTCGCGAGCCTCGAGGCGGGCCGGCTCGTCGTCAACCGTCGACCCGAGCACACCGCCGCGCTCGTGCACGCCGCGGCGGACGCGCAGCGGGAGGCGGCCGGCCGCGCCGGGGTGACCCTCGTCGCGGAGGCCGCGGGGACCCTCCCCGACGTCGACGCGGACCGCGAGCGCGTCCTCCAGGTGCTCGGGAACCTGCTCGCCGACGCGCTCGACGGGACGGAGGGGGGCCTCGTCACGGTGCGGGCACGGGCCGTGGACGGCGGCCGCGCCGTCGCGTTCGAGATCGAGGACAGCGGGCGCATGATCCCGGAGGATCAGCTCGCGCACTTCTTCGACCGGTTCAGGCGCGGCCGCGGCGCCTCCGCGCGCGGCGCGGGCCTCGGGCTGGCGGTCGCGCGCGGCATCGTGGAGGCGCACGGCGGTCGCATCTGGGCGGAGAGCCGCTCCGGGCAGGGGAGCCGCTTCACCTTCACGCTCCCGGCGGCCGCGCCATGGCAGGCGCACTCGCCCGCCGAGGCGCTCGCGACGCGCGCCCCCGGGTGAGCGCTCGTCGTCAGCCGGCGACGGCGGTTTGCTCGAGCGCCGAGGTGCTCGCGGTGGGCAGCGCGAAGCGGACCATGGTGCCGACCCCCGGCGTGCTCTCGGCCCAGATCCGCCCCCCGTGCGCCTCGATCAGCGCGCGGGCGATCGCGAGGCCGAGGCCGGTGCCCGCGTAGGGCGCGGAGCGGCCCCGCCGGAACCGATCGAACACGTGCGGCAGCTCCTCCGCGGGGATCCCGGGCCCGGTGTCGCGCACCTCGAAGACGACGTGATCCCCCTCCACGCTCACGCTGATGGCCACGTGCCCGTGTGCGGTCGCCTTGACCGCGTTCGAGGTGAGGTTGCCGAGGACCTGCAGGACGCGATCGTGATCGCACGACACGAGCGGCAGCTCCTCCGGCGCGCGGCAGCGCACCTCGAGCCCCTTCGTCTCCGCCTGGGGGCGGATGACGTCCGCCGCCTCCCGCGCCAGCGTCTGCGGCGCGAGCGGCTCGCGATGCATCGACAGGCCGCCCCCCTCCAGGCTGGCGAGGTCGAGCAGGTCGCCGATGAGGCGGTTCATGCGGTCGCCCGCGCTCGCGATCCGCGCCGCGGTGGTGCGCACGCGCTCCGGATCCCCCGCCGCGGCGCCCCCGAGCAAGCGCGCGCCCATGACGATCGCGCTGAGCGGGGTGCGCAGGTCGTGGGAGACGATGGCGAGCACCTCGTCGCGGCGCCGCACGGCGTCCTCCGCCTCCTGCTGCGCGCGTCGCGTCTCGGTGACGTCCTGGAACGCCGCGACGGCGCCGGTGATGCGGCCGAAGGCGTCGCGGATCGGGGCGGCGTTGTTGAGGATCGTGGCGCGCGTCCCGTCGAAGCGCACGATGTCGATGAGCTCACCGGTCACGGTCTCGCCCCGGAGCACCGCGCGCTGGATGGCCCAGTCTCCGGGCGCGAGCGCGAGGCCGGTCTCCGCCCAGGCGCCCCGGTAGGCATCGAGCGCGGCGTCGCCGCCCCAGATGTGGCGGGCGTGATCGTTCGAGCTCGCGGCGCGGCCGTCGGGCCCGGCGATGACGACGCCGACGGGCAGCGTCCGCAGGATGGTCTCGAGCCGGAGCCGCTCGTCCTCGGCCACCTTGCGCGCCTCCACCTGCTCGGTGACCTCGGTCACGAGGAGGAGGACGTCGGCCCCGTTCTCGCCCGGGATGGGCCGCACCGACCAGCGCCACCAGGTCGCGCCGCGCGCGAGGCCGTCGTGCCGGTACTCGGGCGTGTCGGCGGGCTTGCCGGTCGCCGCGACCCTCCGGAGGACCTCGACGAGCCCGGACTCGCGCGCGTTCGGCACGAAGTCCTCGATCCGGAGCCCCTCGATCCCGAGCTGCGCGAACGGCGCGTCCAGGAACGAGAGGTAGGTCCGGTTGGACCACTTCGCGCGGAGGTCCCGCCCGTCGAAGATCACGATGCCGGCGGGCGCCTCGCGGAACACCGCCTCGAAGCGGCGGCGCTCCGCCTCGACGATCACGAGCGACTGCGCGGCCGCCGCCTCGGCGTGGCGGCGGTCGGTGACGTCGCGGAACCGCACGGCGACGTGCTCGAGCCGGCTGCCCTCGCGGACCGGCTGGTAGCTCGCCTCGACGCAGCGGCGCCCGGCGGGCAGGTCCGTCCAGAGCTCGTACTGCACCGACTCCCCGGAGAAGGCGCGCTCGATGCGCGGCGCCATCGCGTCGAACGCGTCGAGGCCGATGATCTCCACGAGCGGTCGCCCGAGCAGGTCCGCGGTGGGGAGCCCGCGCATCGCGGCGTAGGCGGGGTTCACAGCTCGCAGGCGCAGCCCGCGGTCGAGGAGGATCATCGAGTCCGGGGAGGTCTCGAAGATCCGCTCGTGCAGCACGAGCGAGGCGTTCGCGGCGACGAGCTTCTTCGCCATGTCGTCGAAGGCGCGCCCGAGGCGGACGATCTCTCCGGGACCGGTGACCTCGGCGAGGTCGGCGCTCCCGCGGCCGAGCTCCTGGACGTGCTGCTCGAGGCGGCGCAGCGAGCGGGCGATGCGCCGGGTGACGAGGATCGAGACCAGCACCGCCAGCGACGCCGCGGCGGCCCCGAGCCCCGCGGCGCGGGCGATGGCGGTGCGGAAGGGCGAGGCGACGTCGGCGAAGGAGCGGCTCGCGACGGCGGACCAGCCGACGAGGCTCACCGGCACCGCCGCCGTGATGGCGCCGCCGTCGGGGGTCCTCCGCGCGATCTCCCCGCCGCGGAGCGCCTGCGCGACCGCGCCCGTGTCGAGCACGCCGCCCGCCGGCCCGCCCGCGCCCGGCCGGCGGAAGACGATCTCGCCGCGGCGATCGGCGAGCGCGATGTCGGCGCGGCCGAGCCGCTCGAAGGGGAGGGAGAGCTCGCCGAGGCGCGTCGCGTCCACGGTGGCGAGGACGATCCCCTTGAGCTCGCCGCCTTCCCGGATCCCGCGCGCGATCGCGACGCTGCGCGCGCCGTCCGCGTCCGCCGCGCGGACGTCGCTCACGGTGAAGACCGCCCCGGCGAGGATCCGCCGCAGGTCGTCGCGCCCCGCCGTCGAGCGCCCGACGAGCCTGCGGTCGCTCGAGGCGACGAGACGCCCGTCGGGGGTCACCCAGGAGAGATCCCGGACGGAGACGTACTCCTGGTCGGCGCGAGCGAGGAGGAGATCGACCACGTCCGGCGCGAGCCGTCGCGTCGCGATCGCGTCGCCGACGAGCTCCTCCTGGCGGAGCACGTCGCGCACGAACCCGTCGAACGCGTGGGAGGCCGCGCGGGCGAGCTCGAGGTTCGCGTCGAGCTCGGCCTCGATGCGCTCGCGGTACACGACCGCCCCCGCGCACGCCGAGATGGCGACGAACGGAACGAGCCACGCGAGGACCACGAGGACCACGCGCCCCGTGATGGAGCGCCATAGCGGGATGCCCCCCATTGCTGCCGATCAACAGCTCACGCACCTCTGCGCATTCCGTACGCAAGGGTGGGCGCCGGTGCGTGCGCCCGCTCGGTGGGACGGAGGGCGAGCCCCTTCGCCTCGCGAGGTGCGTCACGGCTCCGCCCCGAGGGGACGTCCCCTGGAGCGTCGGGTTGCGCGGTGCGGGGCCGCTGCCAGCTTGTCGAGCAGCACCATGATCGAGATCCGCGACCCCGGCCTCCTCGCGAGCCTCATCGAGCTCGAGCTCGTGCGGTTCCGCCACGCGGAGGGCGTGCTCCGCGTCCCCTCCTCGCTCGTGGACCTGGCCGACGCGCTCGAGCGGGTCGCCGCGATCCTGCGCGAGGCCGACGACCGCGGACAGGCGGTGGACCTCGGCGACGGCGTGATGCGGCTCCTCCAGCAGTTCCGGGGCATGCTCCGCACGGTGGGCGGGGCGCCCGCCGAGGCGTGATTGCGCTGTCCGCCAGGGCTTTCCCCTGCCGCGGCGAACGCCGGCTGCCTGCGCTGTGGCTCACCCGCGCGGCCTGAAGCGCGCGGCGTCGATGATCGACCAGAGGTGGACGATCCACCCGAGGAACACGAGCCAGAGCAGGCCGGCGAGCACGAACATCACGAGCGCGAGGAGCGGGCGTCCCTGGATGAGCTGACCGAGCCCCGGGATGAAGAAGCTCGCCAGCGCCGCGATCACGTTGCCCGTCGATCCCTGTCCCGCCATGCCGTTCCTCCCGCCCCCGGGCAGCATAGCGAGGAGGGCGGGATCGCGCAGCCGAGGGTGGCGCGGGGAGGCGCCGCGCCGCGGCGGCGCGCGCCCGGCGTCGTTCACCCCGAGTGAGCGACGCTGTAGGCGTGTGAGCGCAACGGGCGTGTAGACGGTGTGTGAAATGTGGACGCGTGGAGGTGTCCTGTTCACAGGCCCTTTGGGGACATGGAAAAGCGACGCGCGATCGTCGGACAGTACGCGTCACCGACCGTGATTCGGCCGGGGAGGGGCTCACCATGAAGACGATCGTAGCGCTCGTGCTCGCGCTGTCAGCGCAGGCGGCGCTTGCCCAGCAGGGCAAGGTCGAGATCACGCGCGCCGACGCGGATCTCGGCACCGGCATGCTGTTCGTGAAGGGGCAGGGCTTCGGCGCCCAGGCCGCGACGGTCCTCGTCGGCAGGACCGTCCTCGACGTGAAGAGCCACTCGCCCACCGACGTCGTGGCGGCGCTGCCGCAGGGAATGCCCCCGGGCACCTACCGGCTCACCGTGGTGCAGGCGCCGGGAAACGCGAGCGCGACGATGGACGTGACGATCGGCGCCGAGGGAGCGCAGGGGCCCGCCGGGCCCGCCGGGCCGGCCGGACCGGCCGGGCCGCAGGGCGCGACGGGGCCGCAGGGGCCGCAGGGGCCGCGCGGTGACATGGGACCCCAGGGGCTCACGGGGCCGCAGGGAGCGACCGGACCGGAGGGGCCGCGCGGCTTCGTCGGGCCGATGGGGCCGGCGGGGCCGCAGGGCGAGACCGGGCCGGCCGGCCAGATCGGGCCGATGGGACCGGCGGGTCCGCAGGGCGCGAACGGCGTCTCCGGCTACCAGATCCTCTCCCGCTCCGTGTTCGTGAACCCGAGCACGCTGACGACGCAGCAGATCACGACCACGTGCCCGAGCGGCAAGAAGGCGCTCTCCGGCGGCGCCCGCTCGGATCGTCTCGGCACGCTCGTCGGAACGTATCCGAGCGCGGACGGCCTGGCCTGGATCGGCGAGTTCGCCACGCAGCCCGAGGCGTACGCCGCCAAGGTGACCGTCATCTGCGGGTACGCCTTCTAGTCGGCTGGCGACCGCTCGACCGCGGTCGATGACGCGCGCCCCGGCCCGCCCGCGAGCGGGCCGGGCACGCGCGTCTCGTCATCAGCTCGCGGCGGCGCCCGCCTCCTGGCGCGCCGCGTCCCACGGCAGCGTCACGAGGAACGTCGCGCCGCCTCCCGGCGTGTCGCGGATCTCCACGCGCCCTCCGTGTGCCTCGACGATGCGCCGGACGACCCACAGCCCCACGCCCACGCCGCCGAGGCGGCGACCGCCCTCGAGCTGCGCGTAGCGGGCGAACACGCGGGTCCGCGCCTCCGGCGGCACGCCGGGGCCGTGATCGCGGACCGACACGACGGGGCCGGCGGCGCTCGCGGCGATGGAGAGCTCGACCGGACCTCCGCCCGCGTGCCGCGCGGCGTTCGCGAGCAGGTTCGTGAGCACCTGCTCGAGGCGGAGCCTGTCCCAGCGGCCCGGCGTCGCGGCGGGGACCGACAGCGTGAGCGCGCAGCCGACGCGGGCGAGCGGCTCCTGCATCCGCTCCGCGACCTCGCGGGCGATCGCCGACAGATCCGCGTCGGAAGGGACGACCTCCGCGCGCTGGCCGGGTCGGGACACGTGGAGGAGATCGTCGAGCAGCCGTGCGATCCGCTGGCACTGGGCCGCCGCGCGCTCGAGCCGGCGGTGCTCGTCCTCCGCGGAGCGATTCGTCCGCTCGCGCGCGCGGAGCAGCGAGTCGACGAGGAGCTGCAGCGACGCCATGGGGGTGCGGAGCTCGTGCGAGGCGACGACGATGAGCTCCTCTCGCGCGCGGAGCGCGGCCTCGAGCACGGCGGCGCGCCGCTCGAGCGGCTCCTCGCCGGCGCGCGCCCGCCCGGGAGCGATGACCTCGCAGGCTCCGCCGCGGAGCGAGAGGGTCCGATCGTGGTAGCGCACGACCTCGAGCGCCGTGCCGGCGTCGCAGCCGTCGAGCCCGTAGCTGCACAGCGCGAGCAGCCTGCGCCGCGCGAAGGCGGCGCTCACGCGCGCCTCATACTCCAGGAAGCCCGGGGCGCCGCACGCGCCCTCCGGGCCCGCGCTGCCGGCGACGCGGAGCCCGGTGAACCCCGCGCGGCGGGCCGCCTCCTCGCGCACGAGCCAGCTCTGCACGACCCGCGCGCCGTCGTCGCCGCCCGCCGCGCGGTACCAGCGCTCGTGCTCGAGGATCTCGAGCTGCCCGCGCGCCTCCCGCGCGCCGAGATCGGGCACCGCCGCGGCGAGGGCACGCCGCGCGGCGTCCGCCTCGAGCGGCGCCGCCGTCACCCAGACGCAGCGCTCCCCCTGCTCGAGCCCCCGGCGCAGGAAGGGGACGAGGACGTCCCCGAGCTCTCGCGCGGTCCGATGGAAGAGGCAGACGTGGCTGCCCCACCGCAGCCGGCCGAAGCCGTCGATCCCGCTGTCGGTGGAGGCGTGCATCCATCGGCTCCTACGGCTCGCGCCGAGGTGCCGCAACTCCTGAGGGGGCGGCGGGGTCTCACGTAGCTCGGCGGAGCGTCGCCCGAACGGGAGATGCGCGCGACGCCGGCGCGGCGGGGCCCGCGGCGCTCGCGGAGATCCAGCGCGTCAGCCGCGGGAGCCGCTGCCCGGGCGGACGAGGCGCGCGGGGAGGAACACGAGCGGAACGACGAGCACCGCCAGCACGAGCAGCTCGCCCCAGCCGAGCCGGCGGGCGAGGAGCGCGTACGCGCTGAGCAAGGCGATCGTGAGCGGGACGAATCGGCGCTGGCGCCAGCGCCCGCTCCGGGCGAACCAGGCGACCGAGATCGCCGCGAGCGCGGTGAGGAGGACGACGAGGAGCTCGACGCGGCCGATGCCCATGCGTCGCGGATGATCGACGGGCGTGCCTCTGCGCGCAAGGGCCCGCGCGCCGGTGCGTCCGCCGGTGTATGGGAGTGGAAACGCGCCCGAGGAGCCCGATGCCGCGCCACCCCCGCGTCGCCCCAGTCGTCGCCAGCCTGTCCCACGACGTCTACAGCGCGCTCGCCGCCCGGGCGCGCGAGCGGCCCGGGCCGGTCCATCCCCTCCACGTCGGCGACACGTGGCTCGATCCGCTCCCCGCCGCGCGCGCCGAGGCGCAGCGCGCCGACGCGCACCCGCGGCTCCACGGCTACGCTCCGGTCCAGGGAGAGCCCGCGCTGCTCGCCGCGATCCTCCGCCGGCTCGCGTCGCGCCACGGCGTCGAGGTGGATCCGGCCTGCCTGCAGGTGATGCCCGGCGCGACCACCGGGCTCGCCATCGTGGTCGGGGCGCTCCTCTCGCCCGGCGACGAGCTCGTCGTGCCGTCCCCGTTCTGGCCGCTCATCCGCGGGATCGCCATCTCCCACGGGTGCACCAGCGTGGAGGTCCCGTTCTTCACGCGCTTCGCGGAGCCGGGCTTCGATCCGGAGGCCGCGCTCGAGCGGGCGATCGGGCCGCGCACCGCGGCCATCTACGTGAACGCCCCCAACAACCCCACCGGGCGGCTGCTCCCCGACGCCGTCGCCGAGGCCATCGCGGCAGTGGCGCGCCGGCACGACCTGTGGGTGATCGCGGACGAGGCCTACGAGGACCTGGTGCACGCCGGGGAGCACCGGCCGCTGTGGCGCCGCCCCGACCTCGCGGGGCGCACCGTCGTCACCCACACGCTCTCGAAGAGCCACGCGCTCGCCGGGGCGCGCATCGGCTACACCCACGGCCCGCCAGAGGCGATGCGCGCCATACGGGCGCTCCAGTTCCACGAGAGCTACTGCGCCGCGCGTCCCATGCAGTTCGCCGCGGCCGCCGCGCTCGACGGGGGCGACGCCTGGCTCGCCGAGGCCCGCGCCGCGTACGCCGCCGCCGGTCGCGCCGCCGCGGCCGCCGTCGGCATCCCGCCCCCCGAGGCGGGGACGTTCCTCTTCTTCGATGCGGCGAAGGCGTTCGCGCCGGGTGAAGGGCTGCCCGGCTTCCTGGAGCGGTGCCTGGAGGCGGGCGTGCTCCTCACGCCCGGGCCGGCGTGCGGGCGGGACTACGAGAGCTGGGTGCGGCTCTGCTTCACGGCCGTGCCTCCGGACGCGCTCGCCGACGCGCTCGCCCGGCTGAGCGCGGTGCTCGGGCGCTGAGCGCCCCGCCCCGTGCGGAGCGGTCTTCCGCGCCGGCGCCCGCGCTCCGCTCAGGTTCCTCACCACGGCTCACTCCAGAAGGCGACCGTGCGGCGCGCCGAGCGATCGGAGAGCATGCCGGGGAGAGGAGCCAGAGCATGTTGCGCAGGTCGATGGGGATCGCCGCGCTCGCCGCCGGAGGGCTGGGGCTCGTGGTGGCTGTGCAGGGGAAGCGCTTCAACCGGCGCATCGCGCGCGAGGCGCACGCGCTCTGGACGCAGGAGAGCTCGGGGCCGGAGCGGCGCACCGCGCTCGAGGCGCTGCCGCCGCCGGTTCGGCGGTACGCGGAGGCGTCCGGCGCGGCGAGCCACGCGCCGGTCCGCGCCGCGCGTCTCCGCCACGGAGGCACCTTCCGGCCGCGCTTCGACCGTCCGTGGCTCGCGATCCGCGGAGTGCAGTACTTCGCGAGCGATCCGCCCGGCTTCGTCTGGTGGGGCCGCGTGCGCACGGGGGCCGGGCTCTGGATCGACGCGCGCGATCGCTCGCTCGCGGGCGAGGGGGGCATGCGGATCATGCTCGCGTCGTGCTGGAAGCTCGCCGACGTGCGGGGCCGCGAGGTGGGCGAGGCCTCGCTGCAGCGGCTCCTCGCGGAGATGGTCTGGTTCCCGACCGCCTTCCTGGACGCGCGCCACGTGCGGTGGGCGCCCATCGACGACACGCGGGCGCGGGCGATCCTGCGCGTCCGCGGCCTCGAGGTCGCCGTCGACTTCCACTTCGACGCGAACGGTGTCCCCTCCCGCATCACCGCAGAGCGCTACCGCGACGTGGACGGCGAGCCGGTGCTCACGCCCTGGACCGGCGAGTGCAGCGGCTATCGCGTGATCGACGGGATGCGGGTGCCGTTCCGGCTCGAGGCCTCCTGGCACGTGAGGGGGCGCACGGAGCCGTACGCCCGGTTCTCCGTCGACGAGCTCGAGCTCGATCGGCCCGAGGCGTTCCCGGGCTGAGGGCCGCGCGCCGCGAGTCCGGCGGCTCGCGCCGGGGTCACTCGGTCTGACGGCCGTCCGCCGCCGGCCCGCGCTCGCGGGCGCCGGCGATCCACCCCCGCCCCGCGTGGCGAGAGAGGGCGAGCTGCTGTCTCCGCGCCGCGAGGAGGCGGGCGTCCTCGCCGAACGTGGTCGGGTAGACGGGCGGCACGTCGCGCTGGCACATCTCGCGGTCCACGTTCACGAACGTGAACAGGCACGAGTTCGAGATCGCGCGCACGCTCCGGTCGCGGCTCCGCCGCTCGATGCTGGCCTCCACCGACACGAGGCTCCCCGCCGTGTGCACGACGCGGCTGGAGAAGTGCAGCGTGTCGCCGAGCCGCACGGGGTTCAGGAAGTTCACCCGGTTCACGGCCGCCAGCACCGGCCGATCCGGCGCCGCGAGCTCCGCGCAGATCGAGGAGAGCTCGTAGGCGCGGCGCATGAGGTAGCCGCCGAAGATCTTCCGGGGCACGTTCTCCTGCTCGGGGAACATGCGCTCCCAGGCGTCGGTGACGAGCCGCGCGGAGAGGAGCCCGGTGAACCCGGGCCGCTCCTGCTCCCGGTGGAGCCGGTCGAGCAGCTCGAACTCCTCGTGGCTCGGCGGCTCCTGCGAGGCCGCGACGTAGCGCCGGTACTCGTCCCGGCGCTCCTCCGCGCGGCGCGCCCGGCGCCGCGTGAGCTCGTCCTCGTAGTCGAGCGGCGGCAGCGGCACGCTCTTCGCCTCGTCGCCCTCGCCGATCCGGGCGACCATCGTGAAGTAGCAGGAGGCGACGTGGAGCGGCGCCTCGCCCGCGAGGCCCGGCTGCGTCACGCGGATGCCCACCTCCATGGAGGTCCGGCCGACGTGGTTCACCCGCGCGACGAGGTCGAGGTCGCGCTCCACGTCGGCCGGGTTCCGCACGAGGATGTTGTCCACCGCCGCCGTGACGACCCGCGCCTGCGGGTGGGCGCGCCGCGCGTACGCGAGCGCAGCCTCCTCGGCGAGCTTGTCGAGGACCTCAAGGAGCAGCCCGAAGCGCAGGTTGCCGTGGAGCGGCTCGTCCACGACCTTGTAGCGGCGCTTCAGGGACGGCTCCCGGGAGAGGGGCAGCGTCAGGGCGAGATCCGTGTCCTTGGGGGTCATGTCGCTCTCCATCATGGCTCGCCTCGCCCCGCAGCGCGCGCGGCCCGAACCTGATGGATGCGACCGGGCGGGCGCACGGGCCCATCGAGGGACACGCGAATTTGTCGGCTCGCCGCATGTTGCTTCGGGCGGGCGAGCGCCAGTTCGGACGCACCTTCGCTCACACACAGGCCAGGAGGCACACAGACGATGTCGTCTCGAAAGTTCTGGAAGCTCGGAGTCGTGGCTGCGCTCGTCAGCGCGCTCTCCGCCTGCGGCTCGAGCAGCGGCAGCGGCGCGGTCCGCGTGCGCCTGGTCGACGCGCCCGGCGATTATCAGGCGCTCGACCTCGAGGTCCGGCGGGTGGAGATCCACGCCGACGGCGGTGACTGGATCGTGCTCGGCACGCCCGACGCCCAGGTCGATCTCCTCTCCCTCACCGGCGGCGTGAGCGCCACGCTCGTCGACGGCGCGACCATCCCCGCCGGCAGGTACACGCAGCTGCGCCTCGTGCTCGGCCCCCGGAACACGGTCACGCTCGCGGACGGAAGCGTCCACGACCTCACCGTCCCGTCCGGCCAGCAGTCGGGCGTGAAGCTCACCGTGAACTTCGAGGTCGCGCCGAACACCACCCGCGACGTCGTCGTCGACCTCGACGCCCACCGGTCGGTCTTCGTCCACGAGACGGGGGCCTCGGAGAAGTTCATCCTGCGGCCCACCGTGCGCGCCGTGGACGTGCTCGCGACCGGAGCGGTCGAAGGCAAGCTCACCGACGCCGCGAGCGGCGCGGGCCTCCCCGGCGTGCTCGTCACCGCGCAGGCGCTGTCCGCGACGGGCCAGCCCTCGATCGTGCGCGCCGCGCTCACCGGCGCCGACGGAACGTACGTCCTCGATCTGCTGGACGCGGGCGGGACCTACTACGTCGTGAGCCAGCCGGTGGTCGGGGCGGCGGCGTACGCGCCGCGTGCGAGCGGCGCGATCGCGATCACGGGGCCGACGGCCGTCGTGGCCTGGGACGCGGCGTTCGAGCAGGCCTCGCAGGTGGGGACGCTCTCGGGCGGCATCTCGCCCGCCGCGAGCGTGTCGCAGGCCGACGAGGTGGAGGTGCGCCAGAGCCTCGACGCGGGCGGCTCGCCCAGGGAGCTCATCGTGCGCACGGCGCCCGGCGCGGTCGCCGGCGGGGTGGAGAGCTACTCCGTCTCGTCCCTGCCCGCGGCGGCTTACACGGTCCTCGCCAGCCGCCGGACCGTGGACGCCGACGGCAACGAGACGGTCACGGTGAGCGCGCCCGTGAGCGCCAGCGTCCCGGCGGCCGGGACGGCCACCGCCGATCTCGTCCTGCCATAGGGTGGAGCGGACGGGGGCTCGCGCCGGATCCGGCGCGGGCCCCTCCGTGCGTCACGGCGCCGGGTCGGCGGCGACGATGTCGTAGTTGTGCACGGTGGGCTCCGGGTCGATGAGGAACTCCGCGTCGCGCGGCAGCGCGCGCGTTCGCGAGATGTCCTCCCCCGCGTACGCGTGGATGGCCTCGCGCGACGCCCAGTAGCTCACGACCATGAAGTGCGACTCCGAAGGTCCGTCCTCCCGGTACATGGCGTAGCCGAGGTTTCCCGGGATCTGGCGGAACTTCCGGACCGCCTCGGAGGCGTACGCCGCGTACTCGTCGGCGCGGGCGGCAGGGGTGCGGCCGTGCCAGACGCGGGCGACGCGGGCGCCGGCCGGAGCGGCGGCGCCCAGCCCGGCCTTCGGAGCGGGCCGCGCAGCCGGGGCCGCGCAGGAGATCGCGAGGAGCAGCAGCGAGAGGGAGATGGCGCGCACGGCGGGCCTCCTTCGGTGGACGAGCGCGCGCGATCATGTCGCGGCCGAGGGCCGTGCACCCACGCCTCTCGGGTGCACGCACGGACCGCGCGCTGCCCCTCTTTCGTCACACCGGGTGACGACCCGTCTCGGAGGCCGGAGCGCCCCGCTCGTCGGGGCGGGCGATCTCGAGCGCCTTCATGCGGGACTTGAGCGTGGAGGGGCTCACGCCGAGGAGCGACGCGGCGCCGCCCCTGCCCCCGACGCGCCAGCCGGACCGCTCGAGCGCGGCGATCATGTTCCCGCGCTCGATCGCGCGCACGCGCTGGTCGGTCAGGACCTCGCCGTCGACCCGCTCCGGCGCCGCCGCGCCGCTCGACGGCGTCGCGACGTCCGGCTCGGGCAGCGCCCGGTCCAGGTGGAGCCGGCCGTCGGGGGAGGTGATGATCGCCCGCTCGATCACGTTCCGCAGCTCCCGCACGTTCCCGGGCCAGGGATACGACCTGAGGGCGGCGGCGTCCGCCGCGTCGGGCGGGGCGATGCTCCGCCCGAGGCCGCGGGCGAGCTGCTCCGCCATCGCTGCGGCGAGCAGCACGACGTCGTCACCGCGCTCGCGCAGCGGCGGGAGCGGGAGCGGGAAGACGCTCAGCCGGTAGAAGAGATCCTGCCGGAACCCGCCCTCGCGGGCGGACCGCTCCAGGTCCCGGTTCGTCGCGGCGATGACGCGCACGTCCACCTTGCGCGTGCGCGAGCTCCCCACCGGCTCGAGCTCTCCCTCCTGCAGGACCCGCAGGAGCTTGCCCTGCAGCTCCAGGGGGAGCTCGCCGATCTCGTCGAGGAAGATCGTCCCGCCGTCGGCGAGCACGAACCGGCCGTCCCGCCGCTGCGTCGCGCCGGTGAACGCGCCGCGCTCGTGCCCGAAGAACTCGCTCTCGATGAGGGTGGCGGGGATCGCCGCGCAGTTCACCTTCACGAGGGGACGGCCGCGCCGGGCGCTCCGCTCGTGGATGGCCCGGGCGAAGAGCTCCTTGCCGGTGCCCGTCTCGCCGAGGAGGAGCACCGTCGCGTCCGTCGCCGCGACCTGCGCGACGCCCTGGAGCGCCCGGCGCAGCGCCGGGCTCCTGCCCACGATCTCGTGGAACCCGTGCTCGGCCGCGAGCTCCTCGCGGAGGTAGGCCGCCTCCGCGCTCAGCGCGCGGATCCTCCGCTCCGCCTCGAGGCGCTCGTCCACGTTCCTCAGGATGAGCGTGTAGAACGGCCGCCCCCGCACCTCGAACCGCGAGAGCGTCGCCTCGGCCGGGAAGGGCTTCCGCCCCGGCGGCTCGGCCACGAGGTCGCCCGGGATCCACAGGGCGCGCTCGCCGCCCGTTCGCCGCTCGAGCTCGCCGGTCAGCGCGCGGAGCCTCGCCGTCGCGGGGCCGCCCAGGAGCTCGTCCGCCGGCCGCCCGTGCAGCCCGCCGGCGGCGCAGCCGAACACCTTCTCGGCGGCGGCGTTCATGAGCGTGATGCACAGGTCTCCGTCGAGCTCCACGATCCCGTCCATCGCGCTGCCGATGAGCCCGGCGAGCTTCTCCTGGCGCTCGCGCAGATCCTGCTCGACGCGGACGCGCCGCATCTCCGCGAGCGCGCGGTTCGCGAAGATCCGGAAGAGCGGGAGGAGCCGCTTCTCGGCGGGCATGGGCCGGGTGTCCACGACCGCCAGGTGGCCGAGCACGCGGTCGTCGGGGTCGAGGAGGGGAACGCCGAGGTAGCTCACGGCCCCGGGGAGGGGGGACTTCACCTCGGGGTACAGCTCGGTCACGCGATCGGGGACGTGGACGACGCGTCGCTCGCGCACCGCCGTCTCGCACGCCGTGCCGGCGATCGCGTACTCGTGGCCCTCCACCCATCGCCCGTCGAACCAGAACGCGAGCGCGCGCAGCCACCTGCGGCGCTCGTCGTACTCGGTGAGCCATGCGCCGCAGGTGTCGAGGGCGCGCGCGAGGTTCCTGACGAGCGCCCGGTAGAACTCCTGCCCCGTCGCCGAGGCGGTCCCCTCGACGACGGCGCGCAGGGCGAGCTCCTCGTCGATCCGCCGCTCCCCGATCCCGTGCTCCATGTCCGGCTCCGCGGCGACGGTCCGCGGCGCCGCGCCGCGCCCGGAACATAGCGAGGCCGAGGCGGCGCGCCCGGATGAAAGCCCGTCGCGGTGCGCGGCGAGATCTCGTCCACGACGAGGTCTCGCCGCGACCCCGCCGGGCCGGCCACGCCCGGAACCCAGCGGATTCCCGTGGTGTCGGTCCGGAGTCCGGCGTGGCACGGCGCCTGCGATTCCCCTCCGTGCCCAGCGAGCGAGACCGATGGCCGGTCCACCGGGCGACGGAGAACGACGATGGAGACGCCCACGATGCAGACCCCCACGACGCAGACCGCCACGACGATGAAGCGGCCTTCCCGCACGCCCGTGCCGATGAACGGCGTGGACACGCCGACGCTCTTCGCGACCATCGGGGCGGTGAAGCAGCAGCCCGAGCTCGGGAGCTTCCAGTTCCGGGCGACGAACCACTGGCAGCAGGGCACCCACAGCCGGACCCGCATCGAAGGGTTCAGCGGCGCGGGCGGCGAGCACGCGCACGCGCGCGAGTTCAGCTACGACGCCGATCACCCGGCCGTCCTCACCGGGCGCGACCAGGGGCCGACCCCGGTCGAGTTCCTGCTCCACGCGATCGCGGCCTGCCTCACGGCAGGGATCGCCAACATCGCCGCGGCGCGCGGCGTGACCCTCTACGAGGTCGAGTCCACCGTCGAGGGCGACATCGACCTGCGTGGGATCCTCGGGCTCTCGGCGGAGGTCCGCAACGGCTACCGCCAGCTCCGCGTGAGCTTCCGGATCAAGGGCGACGCGCCGGCGGCGAAGCTCGAGGAGATCGTCGCGCAGTCGCGGGCCCGCTCGGCGGTCTACGACGTGCTGACGAACGGCGTCCCGGTCGCGGTCTCGGTGAACGCAGCGTGAAGTGCCGATGGGGACCGCCGGCCGACGCGCGACGCGCGCCCGCCGGCGGCCTCCCGCCACGCTCCTCGGGGAGATGCCATGAAGCGCACGGACGTGGTCGTCGTCGGAGGTGGGCAGGCAGGTCTCGCCGCGAGCCGCTGCCTCCAGGCGCGCGGCGTGGATCATACGGTCCTGGAGCGCGGGCGCGTCGGCGAGCGCTGGCGCTCGGAGCGCTGGGACTCGCTCCGGCTGCTCACCCCCCGCTGGCAGTCGCGGCTCCCGGGCTTCTCCTACCGCGGCCCCGATCCGGACGGGTTCATGTCCCGGCGCGAGGTGATCGGGTACCTCGAGGCGTACGCGCGCTCCTTCGCGGCGCCGGTCGAGGCGGGCGTCGCCGTCCACGCGGTCGAGCGCGACGGCGACGGCTACCGGGTGACGGCCGATCGCGGCGCGTGGCGCGCCCGGAGCGTCATCGTCGCCACCGGTCACTGCGACCGGGCCCACGTCCCACCGCTCGCGGCAGAGCTCCCCGCGGACGTCGTCCAGCTCGTCCCGGCGCGCTACCGGAACCCCCGGGCCCTGCCCGCCGGCGGAGTCCTCGTGGTGGGCGCGTCCGCGACCGGCCTCCAGCTCGCGGACGAGCTCCACCGCTCCGGCCGGCCGGTGACGCTCGCGGTGGGCAGGCACGTCCGGCTGCCCCGGCGCTACCGCGGCCGCGACGTGATGGAGTGGCTCGACGCGACGGGCATCCTCGACGAGGGCGCGGACGCCGTGGCGGACCTCGAGGCGGCCCGCCGCCAGCCGTCCCTCCAGCTCGTCGGCCGCCCCGACCATCGCACGCTCGATCTCGGCGTGCTCCTCGACGAGGGCGTCCGGCTCGTCGGACGGGTCCAGGGCGTCGAGGGCGGCCGCGTGCTCCTCGCCGAGGACCTGGACGAGACGATCGCGGCGGCGGAGCGGCGCCTCGCGCGGCTCCTCGGGCGGATCGAGGCCCACGTCGCGCAGAGCGGCGCGGCGGCGGTTCCGCCGCCGGAGCCCATCCGCGCCATCTCACCGCCCCCTGCCCCGCGCGCGATCGACCTGCGCGCGGACGGGATCCGGACGGTGATCTGGGCCACCGGCTACCGCCGCAGCTACCCCTGGCTGCGCGTGCCGGTGCTCGACGAGCGCGGCGAGATCCGCCACGCGGGCGGCGTCACCCCGGCGCCCGGGCTGTACGTGCTCGGGCTCCAGTTCCTGCGCCGCCGCAACTCGAGCTTCCTCGACGGCGTGGGCAAGGACGCCGCCGTCCTCGTGGATCACCTGGCCACGCGCCTCGCGCGCCGGTCCGCCGCCTGAAGGAGAGGAGAACACCATGACGACCACGACCGCCTCCCTCATCCGCCCCGAGTACGACGCGCTGGTCGTCGGGGCCCGCTGCGCCGGCGCCGCGACCGCGATGCTGCTCGCCCGCGCGGGGCTGCGCGTCCTGGTGGTGGACCGGGATCGCGAGGGGAGCGACACGATCTCGACCCACGCCCTCATGCGCGGCGGCGTGCTCCAGCTCGCGCGGTGGGGGCTCCTCGACCGGCTGCGCGCGACGGGCACCCCCGCCGTTCGCAGCGCGACGTTCCACTACGGGCACGAGGCGCTGCCGTTCGCGGTGAAGCCTCGCGACGGCGTGGATGCGCTCTACGCGCCGCGGCGGACGGTGCTCGACCCGCTCCTCGTCGACGCCGCCCGCGCCGCCGGCGCGCAGGTGGTCCACGGCGCCGCGCTCGCGGAGGTGGTCCGTGGCCCGTCGGGGCGGGTCGAGGGAGCGGTGATCGAAGGGCTCGACGGGAGCCGCGCGCGCGTGGCGGCGTCGATCGTGATCGGCGCCGACGGCGCGCGGTCGAGAGCTGCCCGCCTCGTGAGCGCCCCCACCGAGCGCGCGGGCCGCCACGCGTGCGGAGTGGTCTACGGGCACTGGTCGGGTCTCGAGGTGGAGGGCTATCACTGGTACTACCGCCCCGGCGTGAGCGCCGGCGCCATCCCCACCGGCGACGGGCGCACCTGCGTATTCGCCGCGCTGCCGCGGCCGCGGCTCCTGGACGCGCTGCCCGGAGGCGCGGACGCCGTCTACCGGGAGGTCCTCACCGAGGCTGCGCCCGAGCTCGCCGCCGCGCTCCGAAGCGCCCGCCTCGACGCGAGGCTCCAGCCCTTCCCCGGGATCCCTGGCTTCATGCGCCGTGCGTGGGGACCGGGCTGGGCGCTCGTCGGCGACGCCGGGTACTTCAAGGACCCGATCACCGCCCACGGGATCACGGACGCGCTGCGTGACGCGGAGCTGCTCGCGCGCGCGGTGGTGAGCGGCACCGAGGCCGCGCTGGCCGGCTACCAGACGGCGCGAGACGCGGCGTCGGTGGAGCTGTTCGAGGTCACCGATCGCATCGCCTCGTTCGAGTGGGACCTCGAGGAGGCGAAGGGGTTGCACAAGCTGCTCGCGCGCCACATGGCGAGCGAGGTGGAGCTGCTCGGCACGCTCGACGAGACCTCCGGCGGCGCGACGGGCCCGTCTGCCGCTCTCGGCGTCGCCGGCGGGATCGCAGGTCGCTGAGAGGTCCGAGAGGAGGCGGAGATGACGACGAGCGAAGCGTGGCCGAAGGGTGCTCCTCGCGTCGGTCAGCGGGCGGAGCGTCGGCGGAGAGTCGAAGCCGAGGACATCCGGCGTTTCACGGCGATCAGCGGGGACCGGAACCCGCTCCACTACGACGAGGCGGCCGCGCGCGCCTCGCGCTTCGGCGAGATCATCGTGCAAGGCGGGGTGACGAGCGCGATCCTGAACGCGGTGGTCGCCGAGGATCTGCCCGGGCCGGGGACCGTCTTCCTGCACGTGGACTGGAGCTTCAAGGCCCCGGCGCGCCCGGGGGACACGCTCACCGGCGCGGTCGAGGTGCTGAAGGTGCGAGAAGACAAGCCCATCACCGAGCTCAGGACCACCGTGACGCGCGGTGACGGCGTGGTGGCGCTGGAGGGGACGGCGCTCTGCTACACGGTGCCGCTGTAGAGAAGACCTCGCGTCTCGGGGCTCTCGCGCGCGCACCGCGCGGAACCGAAGCTCCCCGACGCCGAGGGTGAGGTGGTACCGTGGCCGCCAGCGCAGGCGTCGCCGCGGGCCGGGCGCCGGAGATCGCATCGTGCTCGAGCCGGACGTCACGCTCACCGACCTCGGCCTCGCCCTCGAGTGCGCCGCGTTCGCGGTGCTGCTCTCGAGGGAGGGCGGCGCGCGCGCACGGCGGTGGTTCGCCGGGTTCTTCGCGGTGCTCGGCGCTGCGGCGGCGCTGGGCGCGATCGAGCACGGGTTCGTGGCGGACAAGACCTCTTCGGTCGGCGCGGTCGTGTGGAGCGCGACGCTGCTCGCCGTCGGGCTCGGGGCGGTGGCCGGCTGGGGCGCGGGGGCGCGGCTCGTGCTCGGCCGCCGCGCCGCGCGTGCGCTGACGGGCGGGGTCGCGCTGGCGTTCGGCCTCTACGCGGCCGTGGTCCTCGGGGGCGAGCGGCGCTTCGCCGTGGCGATCGCCTTCTACCTGCCGGCGGCGCTCTTCCTCCTCGTGGCCTTCCTGCTCGCCGGCCGGCGCGCCGAGGCGCGCGTGAGCGCCGGCGCCTGGGGCCTCGGGCTGACCTTCGTGGCGGCGGCCATCCAGCAGGGACGCATCGCGCTCCACCCGCGGTACTTCGACCACAACGCCCTCTACCACCTCGTCCAGGCGGTGGGCCTGTACCTCGTCTTCCGCGGCGCCCGGCTCGCGACGCGCCCGGCGGCGACGCCCTGATCGGCGCCGCCGCCCGGGAGCCGGGTCGATCCGCCAGGACGAGGCCGGCGCGCCGTCCGGCCAGCCGCCGGCGGTGGCCTCCGCCACCCGCTCGCGGCTGAGGGGGCGGGTGCTCACATTCGATCCAGTGCGCGACGTCCGTCTGCTGAGCGAATCCCGTGTCGCCGAGCGGTCGCTCGCCGTGCTGGCGACCGGCGCGGCGCTCGCGTTCTGCTACCTCGCGCGCGAGCTCCTCGTCCCGAGCGTGGTCGGGATCATCCTAGCGTTCACCGTGCACCCGGTCGTCGCGGCGCTGGAGCGGCGCAAGGTGCCGCGGTCCGTCGCGGCTCTCCTGGGGACGCTCCTCGCCCTCGCGGTGGTGGCCGCCCTCGTCGCGCTGCTCTGGAACCGCGTCGCGGCCTTCCTCGACGAGCTCCCCAGCTACGAGGGGCGGCTGCGGGAGGCCTCCGCGGCGGTGGCGCGGCGGTTCGTGCACTTCCGCGCGCAGACCGAGCAGATCGCGAAGCCACCGTCGCGGCCGGGCGCGGTGCGCGTGGAAGAGGGGATCCCCTGGGGACAGGTCCTCGTCGGCACCGCGCAGGGCGCGATCGCGGTGGCCGCGGCGTGCACCGTCGCGATCTTCGTCCTCTACTTCGCGCTCGCGGAGGGACCGCGCTACCACGCCAAGTTCCTCGCGCACGCCGGCCGCGATCCCTCCGCGCGCGCCCGCGCGCTCGCGGCGTTCGAGGAGCTCCACCGCGACGTCGAGCAGTACATGCTGAACCGGGTCGGGCTGAACGCGCTCCTCGGGCTCGTCACCTGGGGGATCTACGCCCTGTACGGCCTGGAGCACGCGGCGGTGTGGGGGATGGCCACCGCGCTCCTGCACTTCATCCCGTACGTGGGCCCGGCGATCGGGCTCGCGCTCCCGACGCTCATGGCGCTCCTCCAGTACGGTTCGCTGAAGCACGTCCTCGCCGTCGGCGGGATCTACCTCGCGCTCGTGTCGATCCAGGGGAACGTCGTCGACCCGATCTTCCTCGGCAAGCAGCTCAGGCTGAACTCGCTCGCGGTGTTCCTCGGCTCGCTGTTCTGGTTCTGGGTCTGGGGTCCCATCGGCCTGTTCGTGGCGGTGCCGGTGCTCTCGACCATCCGGATCGCGTGCAAGTACATCCCGCGGGTGGGGTTCATCTCGGACTTCCTCGCGGAGTAGAGCGCGGCGGCCCGTCCGGCTCGCCTGTCTGTAGCATCAGGCACGAAGGGCGCTCCGCCCCCGTTGCCGGCGCATGCGAGAATCGAGAAGGACTGAACATGCGCAAGGCTTCCCTGTTCCGGCTGCTCGACCCCGTATCCGCGGCCATCGCGCGCCAGCTGGCCGGGCCGCGAGGCTGGTTCGGTCGCACCGTCATGACCCGGGTCCTGAACCGCGGGAACCGCGCCCTCATCGAGGCGACGCTGGAGGGCGTCGCGCTCACGCCGGGGCACCGGCTCCTCGACGTCGGCTTCGGCGGGGGCGCCCTGCTCGAGCTCGCGCACGCCCGCGGCGTCCGGAGCCTCGCGGGCGTCGATCCGTCCGACGCGGCGGTGGCGTGGCTGCGCGCGCGGCGCGCGCGGTTCGGCGGGTCCGAGCTCCGCCTGGAGCGCTGCGCCGTCGAGGCGCTCCCCTTCGAGGAGGCGAGCTTCGACGTCGTGGCCTCCACGAACACCGTCTACTTCTGGCCGGACCTCGCCCAGGCCTTCTCCGAGCTGCACCGCGTGCTCCGGCCGGGCGGGCTCCTCACCGTGGGCTTCTCGAGCGCGGCGAAGCTCCGCGAGTTCGGCGGCATCACCCGGCACGGGTTCCGGTTCCACGAGAACGCCGCGCTCGTCGCGGCGGCCGAGGCGGCTGGGTTCAAGGACGTGCGGCTCGTCGAGCTTCACGGTCGAGTCACGCAGGGCGACCTCGTGCTGCGGGCGTGCCGCTGACGCGGTCGTCGCGCGAGCGGACGAGTCCACCTGCGCCACGCCCGGCGTTGCGCCCCGCGCCGGCCGGCGGCGTGCCGGGGCTCGCAGCGGCGCCGCGCGTTGTGTCGATGGGCGGCTCATGCCACTCTCGCGACATCTGTCGCGTTCGAGAGACGACGAGCCGATGAGCCGACTTGAGACCGGAGCTGCCGCGGAGCCGCTCGACGCTCCGTGGCCAGCCGAGCACCTCGAGGTCCTGGGCCGGTGCCCCGCCTGCGCCTCCCCTTCCCGGACGCTCCTCTTCGAAGGGCTGAGCGACCGGATCTTCCGCGCCGCGCCGGGTCGCTGGACGCTCTGGCGCTGCTCGGGCTGCGGCGCGGCCTACCTCGACCCGCGCCCGGACCTCGCCGGGATCGGGCTCGCCTACCGCACCTACTACACGCACGGGGGGACCGCGCCGCGGGACGTCTTCGCCGCTGGCGGTGGGCTCCGGCGGGCCGTGAAGCGGCTCCGCCACCACGCCCACTACAACGCCGCGTTCGGTTACGCGTTGCGACCGGCCGCGCCTCTGGCCCGGTGGGTCGCTCCGCTGAGCGCGGCCGCGCGAGCGCAGGCCGGCCAGCTCATCCGTCACCTGCCCGCGCCGGCGGGTCCCGGGAGCCGGCTGCTCGACGTGGGCTGCGGCAACGGGGACTTCCTGCGCATCGCCCGCCGCCTCGGCTTCGACGTCATGGGGCTTGACCTCGACGCCGCGGCCGTCGCGCGCGCAAGGGGATCGGGGTTCACGGTTCTCGCGGGAACGATCGAGGAGGCCGCGCTCGACCCGGAGAGCTTCGAGCACGTGACCCTCAACCACGTCGTCGAGCACCTGCACGATCCGGTCGGGACTCTCCGCAGGGTGCTCGCGCTGCTTCGGCCGGGCGGACGGGTCTGGGTCCAGACCCCGAACCTGGACGCCGAGGGGCTGAAACGCTTCGGCGCCGACTGGCGCGGCCTCGAGCCGCCGCGCCACCTCACCCTCTTCGACGCGAGCAGCCTGGAGCGCGCGCTCTGCGCCGCCGGCTTCTCCCGGATCGCGCTGCTGCCGCCGAAGCCAGACGGCGCGTACTTCTTCGCGGAGAGCCTCGCCATCCAGCGGGGCGCCCCCGTCGACCGGAGCGAGCGCGCCCTCCGTCGCCGGATCCGCTCCGAGGCGCGCCGCGCCGACCGCGTCGCGCGGCGGCAGCCCGAGCGAGGCGAGTGCATCACCTTCGTCGCGCATCGCCCGGCGTGAGCGCTGCCGAGCAGGGGGCCGCCGGCAGCGGCTTCGTGCGAGAGCCGCCGAAGCGGTCGCAGCGAGCAGACGTCGAGGGGCCGCGAGTACCCCGCCCGCCGTTGCGCCTCGCGCCGGCCGACGGCATGCTGCCGCCGTGCCCACGCTCCGGGACTGGCTCGCCTCGGGACCCTTCACCCTCGCGCTGTCGTCCGGGTTCTTCGGGTTCTACGCGCACGCGGGCGTGGTGCGGGTCCTCGAGGACGAGGGGCTGCTCCCCGCGCGCGTCCTCGGCTCGAGCGCGGGGGCGCTCGTGGGAGGGCTCTGGGCCGCCGGGGTCCCTGCGGGGCGGCTGTGCGAGGAGCTCGTGGCGCTGCGCCGCGAGCACTTCTGGGATCTCCGCCCCGGGCTCGGGCTCCTGCGCGGAGCGCGATTCCGGGCGCGGCTCGAGGCGCTCGCTCCTGCCGGGAGCTTCGAAGAGTGCCGCGTTCCGCTCGCCGTGTCCGTGTTCGACGTCCTCGCGAGGCGCACCGCCGTGCTCGACGATGGCGAGCTCGCTCCGGCGATTCACGCTTCGTGCGCGCTCCCGTTCCTGTTCCAGCCGGTTCGGATCGGGAGACGCCTGTACCTGGACGGCGGCGTCCTGGACCGCCCCGGCCTCGCCGGCGCGCTCGCCGGAGAGCGCGTCCTCTACCATCACCTCACGTCCCGCTCGCCCTGGCGCCGGCGGGGCAGCCCCGCGCTCCGCATCCCGGAGCGCCCGCGCATGCAGGCCGTCGCGCTCCACGGGATCCCGCGCGTGAGCCCGTTCCACCTGGAGCGCGGCCCCGAGGCGATGGAGCGCGCGGCGGAGGGCATGCGGAGCGCGCTCGCGCGCGAGCTGTCGCGGGGGTGATCGCCCCGTCGGGCGACGCGCCTTCGCCGCTCAGTCCCAGGGGCAGGAACGCTGGCACTTCATCCCGGCCGGCGTGACGGGCTCGATCCGGCCGCGGCTGCGGTCGAGCCGCCATGCCTTGCGGGGGCGCGAGAACACGCACCGCGCTCCCGGCGGCACCGGCGGATCGTCGACCAGCGCGACGAAGTCCCGGTCCGGGTTCGCCGCGCCGGCGGGGGTGCAGGCGAAGCCGATCGCGTGGCCGCGGGGGACCTCGACCCGCAGGGCGTCCACCACCCGGTCCTCGCTCCTCAGGAACACGATCGCCTGGCCACGGCGGTTCCAGATCACCCACCCGTACCGCGGGGTCGCTCCGGGCTCGTCGACCAGCCACGTGTCCTGGAGCTTCCACGAGGCGAACTGGCCGCGCCCGGGTTCGGGGAGCGGCTGCCCCACGAGCGCGCGGGGATCGGCGTCCCTGGCCCGCGAGGGGACCGCGACGAGCAAGGCGGCAGCGAGGAGGGTCGCGAGCATCCCCCCATGCTCGCCTGGATCCAGCTCGATGTCTCCGGGTACGGGTGGTGCGCCCTGCGTCAGACAGCGCTAAGGCCCGATTGCGATCGATCCGCGTCAGTGGACGAGAGGTGCGGATTTCACGCCGTCCGGCGTCGCCGCCTTCGCCGCGCACCGCTGGAACTCCGCGAGGTGGTCGATGTAGTCCTGCCGGTCGCGCGGCTTCATCCGATCCGGCAGGAGATCGATCGCACGCTGCTGCATGCGCACCGCCTCCCCGCAGTCCCCGAGGCCCGCGAGCACGCCCGCGACGGTGTCGACGATGGCCGGATCCCAGGGCGCCGCGACGAACGCCTTTTTCGCGAGCGGCAGCGCCTCTCCGGGGCGGCCGCTCCGGAGCAGGTTCCAGGCGAGCGCGTTCAGGGGCTCCGGGTTCTCCGGCGCAGCCGCGACGGCCCGCCGGAGCGCCGCCTCGCGGCCGGACACGTCGGACTCCGGCAGCACGTCACCGAGGAAGAGCCACGCCCGGGCGTCGTCGGCGTGCGCCTCCGTCGCCTTGCGAGCGAGGGCGGCGGGCTCCGCGCCGCGGGAGCGTGCGGCGACGGTGAGCGCCACCACGTTGCCGGGGTCCTCCGCGAGCGCCTCCGTCACCTCGGCGTCGAGCTTCTCCGGGGGCCACCGCATGGCCGACGCGAGCGAGAGGCGGACGTCGTGGACCTCGGCCGGGAGCATCGGCCGCTCGCGGACGGGGTGATCCTTCACGAGGTGGAGGTCGCGGTACCTGAACCTGCCGCGCGCGACATGGCTCCCGAGCTCCGCGTCCAGCGCGTCGGTCGCGCCGGGAACGGCGGGATCCCACTGCGGGAACACGTCTCGCCAGGCGACGTCGGGATCGTCGCCGCGCACGAAGCGCGCCTGGAGCGCGTTGAACTCCACCGGGTGGACGTTGATGAGGTAGTGCACGAGCGCCCACGACACCGCGTACTGAGGCAGCTCCAGCGCGCCGCGAGCGGTGAGCACCTCGCGCACCTTCCCGAAGTACGGGTACACGAGCGCGTGGTAGTGGCGCGGCACGCCTCCGACCGTGGGCGTGTTGCCGAGGCCGCTCGAGCCCACCGTCTCCATGTACGCGGCCATCCCCTCGGCGAACCAGCGCGGCTGGCGCGCGAACGCGCGCGCCGCCATGTAGTGCGTGAGCTCGTGCGCGAGCGTGGTGCGCACGCCGTACGGGAGCGCGCCGTCGAGCACGACGAGCGGCTCGCCGTGGAGCGTGCCGAAGAAGGCGGCCAGGGACGCGGGCGCGAAGCCCAGGAACTCGTCACGCGTCCGGAACACCACCACGCGGATCGTGCCCGGCATCGCCGGCGGAGTGCCGAACAGCGCCGAGCGGAGCGCGAGGTGGAGCATCTCGAGCTCGCGCGTCAGCTCCTGCGCGCCGCGGGAGCCGAGGTCCGTCGTGACGACGAAGTGCTCGGAGCGGACCTCGCGCCAGGGCACGCCGCCTTTCGCCGGGCAGGTGAAGCTCGTCGAGAGGTGGGCGCAGCCGGTCGCGAGGGCGATCACGGCAGCCATTGCGGCACGGGGGACGTTGCGGCGGAGCATGCGGGACAGCCTACCGAGAGTGCACCTTCCGGTTCAACTCTCCGCGAAAATCTGCGAAACGAGCTGGAGGCCGGGTCCGGGACTTCACGGCACTGTTCGTGAGACGACTCCGGGTGATAATGCGTTCGGAGTGCGGCGCGTGCGGCCGAAAACGAGAGGCAGCGTACGTACCCTGCGTGACTGCGCCGCTGATCTATGATCTCCTCGGAGCCCCATGTCGCGCGCACTCGTTGCCTCCGTGGGCTACGTCCTCATCTATGGTGGTTGTTTGGCGGTGCTCCTCACCGCTCCTGGATTCGACGCGAGCGAGGTGGCCGCCGTTCTGCTTCTCCTCGGTGTGGCACCAGCGCTCGCAGCCTGGCTCGCGACGATCGGCGCGACCCCACGGGCGCAGCCGGTGCACGAGCCAGCGCGCGAGCTCTCGTGGATCGCGCTCCTTCTCGTTGCCATCGGCGTGGGGTTTCTCGGCTACGGACTTTCCGCGGTGAGGGCAGCGGTCACCAATGAGCCCGCGCGATCGGTCGCCATTCTCACCGCCAAGTTGGCTGTCATGGTGTGGGTGCCTGCGCTCGTGTTCCGCCGCCTTGGCTACTCGTGGCGGCAGCTGTTCGAGTTCCCAGGACTCGACTGGATCGAGCTGCGGACCCTTCTCGTCATGATGGGGTTGTTCTCGATCATACAGCTTCGATTCGGGCGCGGTCCTCAGGCCATCGGCACGCTCATGGCCGAGTATGAGCTCTCGGCCTGGCAGGTGATCGCGATGGCGTTACCGGTTTGGGCCTGGCTGGCGGTCGAAGCAGGGCTCGTGGAGGAGTTCCTGTTTCGTGCGCTGCTCCAGTCGCGCATGGCGGCGTGGCTGCGATCGCCTGTCGCTGGTGTGCTGGGAATGTCAGTCCTCTTCGCGCTCGCGCACGCGCCGGGGTACGTGCTGCGAGGCGCACACACCGTGGAAGGCATGGCCAGGCCGCCGGAGGTGCTCAGCGCCGCTGCCTACGCGATGGTCATGTTGTCCCCCATCGGTGTCGCGTTCGGCATACTCTGGGCGCGCACCCGGAACCTCACGCTCGTGGTCGTGCTGCACGGCTGGGGGGATCTCATCCCCAACCTCGCCCCTCTGATCCGCGCTTTCGCGAGCTGATCCGGGCGCGCGCCCGGCCGTCGTCGTCAGAGGTCCAGCCTCGCGGGAGCGCACCGCCGGTTGCGGAGTGCGTCAGCGTCGCGAGAGCCAAGCACGCGTAACTCCGCGATTGACGCGCGTGATGCGCGTCGGCCGTGTACCGCGATTACTCTGGGTCGGGGCGCTCTACCGCGATTACTCTGGGTCGGGGCGCTCTGGGGTCGGGGCGCTCTGACTTCCGTCTGGCGCTCCACGGGATCCGCGCGCGCGGGCTCCGGCAGGGCGCCGGGGCAGGCCCGGCGCGGGCCTGGTCCTGCGGCCTCAAGACCAGGCGTGGATGCGGCGGGCCGCGACCGCCACGCCGCCGAGCGCGGCGGCCGCATCCACGCCGACGACGCAGAACTCCGGGGCGGGCCCGAGCACCAGCTGCCGCTGCCAGCTCTCGCCGGGAGGGAGCCTCGCGAGGAACTCCGTGTAGGGGACTCCGTCGGGCTTCGAGCACCACGTCGTGCGGTCGAGGGCCCCTTCACCGCCCGGAGCGACGAGGCGGTAGAGGCCGCCATGGCCTCCGCCCGCGAGCCGCGCGGCCGCGTCGTGTGGGTCGCGGCGGGCGCCGGAGACGGCGGCCTCGTTGAGCGCCCCGAGCGCGGCGAAGTCGTCCACGAGGTACCAGTCCTCGAACGCGCGCGGGACCGCCAGCCACGGCGCGGCCTCCACCTCGTACACGCGCGAGGCGCGCAGGCCGGGAGGAGCGTTGGACGCGAGGGCGCGGTGAAAGGCGACGAGAGACTCGACGTAGCGCCCGGCGTCCACCGTCGGCGCCGGCCAGTGCCAGAAGAGGTACGCGAGCATGTCCTCGTCTGTACTGGACCGAACGCTCCGGTCGCAACCTCCTGAGCGTCGTACGGTCTCGCGCCGGGAGCGTGGAGGGCGACGAGGAAGAAGCGGCGCCAGCGGAGGAGAAGACGCTAGGGCCCCGGCGGCACCGGCGAGCAGCTCCCGGCACGGCAGCTGCCACCCGGGCACTGTGAGTCCATCGAGCACTCCGGAACCCCCGGCGGCAAGGACGAGCACGCTCCCATCCGGCAGGAGCCGCCGGGACATTCGGAGTCGAGGGCGCAAGGCATGTGCTCGCGCGAGGCGTACGAGCACACGCCGAGCTGGCAGCGCCCACCGGGGCAGTCGGAGTCGATCGAGCACTCCTCGTGCGTGTCCGGCGCGGCGGCCGTCTTGCCGTGTCCCGCCGCGACGCATGCCACGGACGCCGCGATGGGGAACATCAGGGCGCAGGCGATCAACCGAAAGTTCATGGCCATCTCCGCTTCGAGCCAACCCGCCTCCGCTCGAAAGGTTACCGCAGTCTTCGGGGTACGAGAGACGACCTCGAACGCTCATCCCTTCGTCGCGCTCCATGCGAGATGATTGACGAGCCCGAAGTCGGTCGGGCGTGCGTCGCGTGAACGACGGAACGGTTATCGTGCTTCACCGTCTGTGGTCTTCTTCGGGATTACCGGGCGTCGGTGGGGGACGAATGACACGCGATCGGGTGCAGGATCCGGCGGCGCCTCGCGACATCGTGCCCTGGTCGAGCGTCCGGGACTGGGCGCCCATCGCGGCGCTCCTCGGACGGAACGTCGCCGCGCTGCGGGGCGAGGTCGCGGCGCTGCCGGACGGGATCGAGGGCGTCGCGCTCCTCGAAGACGGCACGCCGGCCGCCGTGGGGCTGTGGGTCGCGAAGGGCCTCACGGAGACGGGCCGGTGCGCGCTCACGTGGCTCGCGGGACCGGCGCCGGGGGCGCTCGCGATCGTGGACGAGATGGAGGCGCGCGCGCGGAGCGCGCAGGCGCGGACGCTTCGCGTCGTCGAGCGCGACGCCCCCGGCGTCGGTGCGAAGCTCGAGGCGCGGGGCTACCAGCCGGCGGACGCCGTCGTCGGCATGCGCCGCACGCGCCCGCGGCCGCCGCTCGCGCTGCCCGCCGGTCTCGCGGAGGTCGGCCTCGAGCAGGTCGGGCTCGACGCCTGGGCGGCGCTCGAGAACGACGCGTTTGCCGGGGTCGGATTCACGGTCCCCGTCACCGCGGAGGACGGTGCACGCATCGTGGCGGCGCCAGGGTTCGACCCGAAGCTCCTGCGGTTCGTCGTCGACGCTGACGGCGCCGTCGGCCTGCTGCGCGGCGTCGTGGCGCCCGAGCGCGAGGGGGAGGACGAGGTGGAGACGATCGCGGTCGCGTCGCGCGCGCGGCGTCGCGGACTCGGGCGATGGCTGCTGCGCCGGTGCGAGGCGCTGCTCGACGCGGCCTGCGCACGCGAGGTCGTGCTGCGCGTCGCGGCATCGAACGCGCCGGCGCTCGCGCTCTACCGCGCGGAGGCGTGGGTCGAGCGGTGGCGGCGGGGCGCGTGGGAGCGGGCGCTCTGACGCGTTCGCATGCGGCGCCAGTTCGAACCCGGCTTCCCGCTCCAACTCTCGAGGCCGGAACCTGGTGGCTTGGTCGCCCCTACGTTCCGGCCTCTCTCTTGCTGTCCGAGGCTCCTTGAGCCGGTCGGCAACGTTGTGACGTTCGTTCGCCACGAGTGGCTTCTTGAGGCTGGCGCGGCCGTTGCCGTCAGGATCGAGCGAGCTAGCGACGCCCAGAGTCAGTCACTACGTTCCTTCAGCGCGACGTTTCACCCATGGGGGAGACGATGGCTCAGGCGATAGTTCACAAGTCGGGTGAGGGTAGGGCCTTCTGGATGCTCGGAGGGCTCTACGAAGTCCTGCTGTCGAGCGACGAGTCGAATGGCGAGGCGACGGTCATGCAGATGACCATGCCCGCAGGCATGGGGCCGCCTGCACACGTTCACCGTCGCGTTGTGGAAACCGTGTACGTCGTCGAGGGAACGCTCACGTTGCACGTCGACGGGAAGAAGCTCGAGTGCGGGCCCGGATCGCTGATCCGCATCCCCGCCGACAAGCTCGAGCACTTCGAGCCTACGAGCAAGCTCCGCGTGGTCGTGACCTACGAGCCGGGTGGGATCGACAAGTTCTTCGCCGAAGCGGGCGAGCCGGCGCAGCGGCGCGAGATTCCTCCGGCGCCGACTTCGCCGCCGGACGTGGATAGGTTGACCAAGCTCGGCGCTCGCTACGGTCTCGAAATCCAGACGTCCGCGTGACTCTCGATCAGTACTCCGCCAGTTCACGCTGGCGTCGCCCGCGCGCGCGTCCCAGTCGCTGC
Source organism: Anaeromyxobacter sp. SG64 (assembly GCF_022690745.1). Taxonomy (NCBI): domain Bacteria; kingdom Pseudomonadati; phylum Myxococcota; class Myxococcia; order Myxococcales; family Anaeromyxobacteraceae; genus Anaeromyxobacter; species Anaeromyxobacter sp. SG64. The sequence continues at coordinate 54,742 of NZ_JALCZB010000024.1, forward strand.
CGTTGACGCTCCAGCGCTGACCGACGCAGGGAGGCGCCTCGTCGAGGGCGCCGGCCCGGCGCTGGGACAGGTACGACTTCGAGCCGATGGTGGAGGAGCAGCTCCGCACCGGCCAACTGCAGCGGGTCCTCGAGCCCTACGCCTCTGCCGTGCCTGGCTTCTTCCTGTACTTTCCCAGCCGCGCGCAGCGCTCCCCGCCGCTGCGGCTCTTCATCCAGACCGCGAGGGAGTTGGCCGTACGGGCAGCGTGAGCCGCTCACCCGTGGCGCACGACGGTTGGTGGCAGGCATCAGGAGCCTTGCCGGGAATCGTAGGGGGCGCCGCGACTTCGGAACGAACGCCGAGCCGGAACCCTCAGTCCACAAAGCAGAGGGGTCCCGCCTCTCGACGGAACCCCTCGGAAGAACTGGAGCGGGAAACCGGGTTCGAACCGGCGACCCTCAGCTTGGGAAGCTGATGCTCTACCAACTGAGCTATTCCCGCGTCGCGGACCAGTTTTTGCCGTGAAGGGGCCCGGGAGTCAAGGAGTTCGGCCGGGTGGAGCCGCCCGGGGCATGCGGGGTGCGTGGGCGCCGCCGACCGGCTAGAACGGCAGCCGTGAGCGACGAAATCCGGCGGCGGATCGAGGACGGGGTGGCGGCGCTGCGGGCGCGCTTCGGCGAGAAGCTGCGGGCGACGCCCTCGCTCTCCGACGCCGCGCCGCAGGGGGACGGGCCGCGGAACCGGCACGGCATGCCGAAGGAGCCGCCGGGCCAGAACGTCTTCGAGAAGTCGGAGTGGCCGGTGCTTGATCTCGGCGAGACGCCGGAGATCGCGCCCGAGCGCTGGCGGCTCGTGGTGGACGGGGCCTGCGAGGCGCCGCTCACGCTCTCCTTCGCCGAGCTGATGGCGCTCCCGCAGGAGGACGTGGAGGCCGACTTCCACTGCGTGACCGGCTGGTCGGTCCTGGACCTCGCCTTCCGCGGCGTGCGGCTCGAGACCGTCCTCGCGCTCGCGCGGCCGCTCGCGGAGGCGACCCACCTCATGGCGCACGCGTCCGACGGCTACTCCACCAACCTGCCGCTCGAGGAGGCGCTCAAGCCCGACGTCCTCCTCGTCCACGCGGTCGAGGGCGCGCCGCTCCCGCGGGCGCACGGCGGGCCGGTGCGCGTGGTGACGCCCCAGCTATACGCCTGGAAGGGCGCGAAGTGGGTCTCGCGCCTCGAGCTCATGACCCACGACCGGCGCGGCTACTGGGAGATCCGCGGGTACTCGAACACCGCGTACCCGTGGCGCGACGACCGGATGTGGTGAGCTCGGCTACTTCTTCTTCGCGAAGCGGCGGAAGAAGGCCACGATCTGCTTCTCGGCGTCCTTCCAGCCGATCTCCGGGGCGGGCTCGTCCTCCTCGCCCTCGATCCAGATCCCGCCGCAGGACTCGCAGGTGTCGTAGGTGACGGCGCGCTTCTCGCCGCCCTCGACCACCACGAGATCGACGTTACAGGCCGGGCACATCCCCGCGATCTCGTCCGCGTTCACGTAGCCGCCGAGCGCCGACAGCGCCGGCAGGTTCGCGTGCAGCAGCATCTTGTTCAGGTCCGCGACATCCACCACCCAGACTCCGCCGCACTCGCCGCAGCGGTGCACCACGCTGTCCTCGTGGGAAATCTCGGCCATCTCGACGCTGCACCGCGGGCAATCCATGACGGAAACGGGTCCTCCTTGGGACCGTGAAGCACGAGGATCAGGAAAGGGATCCGAGCGAAGCGCCGGAGCTATCCAGGAAACCCCCGGATACTAGGCAGAAGGCCCGGGACCTTTCAACGGACTTTCGGCGCTGCCGCCTCGCCGCATACCCGGCGAAGGGCGGCGATCAGCCGGCGCAGGCGCTCCGCGTGGAGCTTCAGGGCCACCCGGTTCACCACCAGGCGCGCGGAGACGTCGAGGACCGTCTCCTCGATGACGAGCCCGTTCGCGCGAAGGGTCTCCCCGGTCTCGGTGATATCGACGATGGCGTCGGCGAGGCCGAGCGAAGGGGCGACCTCGATGGAGCCGTGGAGCGGGATGATCTCCGCCGGGATGCCCTTCTTCGCGAAGTGGTGGGCGGCGAGCGAGAGGTACTTGGTGGCGACGCGGGGCGCGACCCCGCGGGGGAGGGGCTTCGCGTCCCGGTGCCGGGCCACGATCACCGTGCAGCGGCCGATCCCGAGGTCGAGCGGCTCGTACAGGTCGCGCGGCTCCTCCCGCAGGATGTCGAGCCCCACGATGCCGACCGCCGCCGCCCCGTGCTCCACGTAGCTCGCCACGTCCGCGGCCCGGATGGAGATGAAGCGCAGCCCCGCCTCGGGCGCGTCGGCGGCGAGCTTGCGCGTCCCGTCGAGGAGCTTCTTCGGGGAGACGCCGAGGGCGCGCTCGAAGAGCGCCGACGACTCCTCCAGCAGCCGGCCCTTCGGGACCGCGACCGTGATGATCTCGCCGTTCACGCCTTCTCCCGCCGGATGCGCGCGCCGAGGGGCGCGAGCTTCTCCTCGATCCGTTCGTAGCCGCGATCCAGATGGTACACGCGATGGACCTCGGTCGTGCCCTGCGCGGCGAGGCCGGCGAGGACGAGCGCCGCCGAGGCGCGCAGGTCGGAGGCCATCACCGGCGCCCCGGAGAGCCCCGGCACGCCCTTCACCACCGCGGTCTTCCCGTCGACGGCGATGTCTGCGCCGAGCCGCTGCAGCTCGTGCACGTGCATGAAGCGGTTCTCGAAGACGGTCTCGGTGATCTTCGACGACCCGTCGGCGAGGCAGAGCAGCACCATCATCTGCGCCTGCATGTCGGTGGGGAAGCCGGGGTGCGGGGCGGTGCGGACGTCCACCGGGCGCGGGCGGCCGTCGCCGACCACGCGCAGCCCGCCCTCCACCGGCAGGACCTGGGCGCCGACCGCCCGGAGCTTCTCGACGAGCGCCTCCACGTGCGCCGGGACGCAGCCCTTCACCGTCACGTCGCCGCCGGGCAGCGCGCCCGCGACGAGGAACGTGCCCGCCTCGATGCGGTCAGCGATCACGACGTGGTCGATCGGCCGGAGCGACTCGACGCCCTCGATCCAGATGTCGTCGGTGCCGTCGCCCTCGATGCGGGCGCCCATGCCGCGGAGCGCGTTCGCGAGGTCCACGATCTCCGGCTCGCGCGCGCAGTTCCGGAGCAGCGTCTCGCCCTCGGCGAGCACCGCCGCCATCATGACGTTCTCGGTGCCGGTGACGGTCTGGCCGTCGAAGGTGAAGGTCGCGCCCCGGAGCCGGCCGCGCGGCGCGGTCGCCTCGACGTAGCCGTGCTCGAGGTGGATCTCGGCGCCGAGCGCGGCGAGGCCCTTGAGGTGCTGGTCGATCGGCCGCGCGCCGATGGCGCACCCGCCCGGCATGGACACGCGCGCCTTGCCCCAGCGCGCGACGAGCGGGCCGAGCACGACGACCGAGGCGCGCATCGTCTTCACGAGCTCGTACGGCGCCTCCGGCTGCACGGCGGCCGGGACGCGGATCCACAGGGCGCCCTTCTCGCCCGCGTTCCGCTCGGCCTGGCAGCCCATGTGGCCGAGCAGCCGCCCGAGCGTGCGGACGTCCGCGAGATCGGGGACGTTGCGGATGCGGTGCTCACCCTCGGCGAGGAGGGAGGCAGCGATGATGGGGAGGGCCGCGTTCTTCGCGCCGGAGGCCTCGACGCTGCCACGCAGCGGGACGCCGCCTTCGATGAGGATCTTGTCCAATTCCACTCCGTGCCCGCGGCGCGCGCCGCGGGTGTTGCACCGCGCGTGACAGCGCGGGCCCGTCGGGCCCAGACCGGGCGTCGAGGCGGGCGGATTCTACGCCGGGTGGGGCCCGCCCGCCATGTGGGCCACCACCAGCCTGGGCAGCCCGGCGTGGTCCCGGCGGGCCTCCGCACGCTCGAAGCCGGCCTGCAGGCACAGGCTCGGCAGCTCGGCGAGGTGGCCCTCGTGCATCTCCAGCACGAGCGTTCCCCCGGGGACGAGCCGCGCCGGTGCGCCGGCGACGATGCGGCGGAGGAGCGCGAGTCCGTCGGCCCCCCCGTCGAGCGCGATGCACGGCTCGCGCCGCACCTCGCGGGAGAGCCCGGCGAGCTCGCCCGTCGGAACGTAGGGCGGATTGGAGACGATCACCTCGAACAGCGCGTCCCCGTGGACCGCCGCCCACAGGTCGCCGTGGGAGAACTCGACCACGGCGCCGAGCCGGGCCGCGTTCTCCCGCGCCACGGCGAGGGCGCCCTCCGAGGCGTCGGTCGCGAGGACGCGCGCGTCCGGCCGCTCGAGGGCGACGCTGACGGCGATCGCGCCGGAGCCGGTGCAGAGGTCGAGGAGCCGCCCGCCCGGCGGCAGCGCCGCGAGCGCCGCCTCGACGAGGAGCTCGGTCTCGGGGCGCGGGACGAGCACCCGCGCGTCCACCGCGAACGCCCGGCCGTAGAACTCTCTCTTGCCGACGAGGTAGGCGGTGGGCTCGCCCTCGCCGCGGCGGCGGACGAGCTCGCGGTAGGCGGCGAGCTCGGGCTCGCCGAGCGGCTTGTCGAAGTCGAGGTAGAGCCGGACCCGATCGCAGGAGAGCGCGTGCGCGAGGAGCACCTCCGCCGTGAGGCGCGGCGAGTCGACGCCCTTCTTCGCGAAGAACTCCTGGGTCCAGGCCAGGAGCTTCAGAGGGGTCCAGGACGTGGTGATCATGCGGGGGCCGCGCCCCCGTCCCCGCGCGCCGGGAGCGCCTGTTCACGCGTCGTCATCGGTGGCGGGGGGTGGGGCTCACGCGCGCCGCTCCGCGGCGCCCTCGGCGGCGTTCCCGCGCGACGCCTCGCGCAGGGCCGCCGCGGCGTAGAACGTGCGGCACGCGTCGATGACGTCCTGGACGTCGCCATCCATCACGGCGGGCAGGTTGTGCCGGGTGTAGTTGACGCGGTGGTCGGTGAGCCGGTCCTGCGGGAAGTTGTAGGTCCGGATCTTCTCGGAGCGGTCGCCCGTGCCGACCTGGCTCTTCCGCGCCGCGTCGCGCGCGCTGCGCTGCTTCTCGAGCTCGATCTCGTAGAGCTTCGCGCGGAGCATGCGCATCGCCATGTTGCGGTTCTTGAGCTGGCTCTTCTCCTGCTGGCACTTCACGATGATGCCGGTCGGCTTGTGCGTGAGGCGCACGGCCGAGTCCGTCGTGTTGACGCTCTGGCCGCCCGAGCCGGTGGAGCGGAACACGTCCATCTCGATGTCGGCGGGGCTCACCTGGATGTCGATGTCCTCGGCCTCGGGCATCACCGCGACGGTCACCGTCGAGGTGTGGATGCGCCCCTGCGCCTCGGTGGCGGGCACGCGCTGCACGCGGTGCACGCCCGACTCGTACTTGAGCCAGGAGTAGACCTGGTCGCCGGCGATGTTGACGGTGACGTCCTTCACGCCGCCCAGGTTGCCGCCCGAGCTGTCCGCGACCTCGGCGCGCCAGCCTCGCCGCTCGGCGTAGCGGAGGTACATGCGCAGCAGCTCCGCTGCGAACAGCCCGGCCTCGTCGCCGCCCGCGCCGGCGCGGATCTCGAGGATGACGTCCTTCTCGTCGGCCGGGTCCCTCGGCACGAGGTAGATCTTGAGCTGCTCCTCGGCGGGATCGACCTGCGGGCGGAGCAGGGCGAGCTCCTCCTTCGCCATCTCGCGCAGCTCGGGGTCCTTCTCCGCCAGCAGCGCCTCGTTGTCCTCGATGTCCTTCACGAGCCGCCGGTAGGCGCGGAGCGCCTCCACGGTGGGCTCGAGCGACGCGCGCTCCTTGGACACCTTGCGGAAGCGGTCGCCGCTCGACGCGACGCCGGGATCCGACAGGAGCGCGGTGAGCTCCTCGAAGCGCTGCTCGATCGCCTCGAGCTTCTTCAGGACTTCCTGGGACAGCATGGGGGCACGTTCTTAACCGCTCCGGGCCTCGCCCGGCAAGGCGCACGGGGGCGTAGGGCGCGGCGGAGCGCCGCCTTTGCGCGGCGTCGGCGCGGGAGGGATGATGCGCGCCCGTGGACGGACGGATCGTCATCCGGAACGGGATCGTGCCCCCGGCGGGCGCGGGCGCGACCGTCGTGGTGGAGGGGCGGCGCATCGTCCTCGTCGCGCCGCCGGGCCGGCGGGTCGAGGGGCGGCCGGGCGACTGGGACGTGGACGCGGACGGGCGGCTGGTGGTGCCCGGGATGATCGACGCGCACACCCACCTCGCCCTCGGGTCGCTGCAGCGGCTGGCGGGGCTCCCCGGGCGCCCCCCGCCCACGATCTCCGATCTGCGCGCCGGCCTCCGCGGCCGGGCCGAGCGCCGCGCCACCCCGGAGCGCCTCGGGGCGCTGGCGCGGGCGGGCGCGCTCGCCGCCCTGCGCGCGGGCGTGACC